>NZ_JPDP02000061.1:0-42759 GCF_000732685.2 Sphingomonas sp. STIS6.2 | reverse complement strand
CGCCGGTCGCGGGCGAGCCGGCGGTGGGCGCCGATGGCGCAACGCGGCGCGAGTCCGCCCCCGAAGAGATCACCGTCACCGGGTCGCGCATCGCCAGCCCGAACGGCGAATCCGCGGTTCCCGTCAGCACGATCAGTGCGGTCGAACTGACGACGACCGCCAAGACGTCGATCGGCGACGTCCTGAACGATCTGCCGCAGCTGCAGAGCACCTACAGCCAGGCGAACTCGACCCGCTTCCTCGGCACGGCCGGCCTCAACCTGCTCGATCTGCGCGGCCTTGGAACGCAGCGCACGCTCGTGCTCGTCAACGGTCGCCGGCATGTCGGGTCCGACATCCTCAACAACGCCGTATCGGTCGACACCAACACGATCCCAACTGACCTGATCCAGTCCGTCGATCTTGTGACGGGCGGTAATTCGGGCGTCTACGGATCGGACGCGCTGGCCGGCGTCGTCAACTTCATCCTGAAGGACAATTACGAGGGTCTGCAGGTCCGCGGCCAGGGTGCGATCAGCGAGCGTGGCGATGCCGGGTCCTATTTTGGCAGCGTCCTGGCGGGCAAGAATTTCGCCGACGGTCGCGGCAACCTCGCGGTCAATCTGGAATATTCGCGGCAGAATGCGCTCTACGCGTCGCAGCGCGACTATCTGCGCCAGGCCAACGGCTTCATCGCAACCGATTCCGACTCCGCGGGCGTCGCTACCGGTCAGACGAACCTGAACTATGACGGCATTCCGGATTCGGTGTTCTTCCGCGATATCCGGTCGGCAACGATCTCGGCCGGCGGTCTTGTCGCCTTTGCAAGCCCGACCGGCGCGTGCGGGCGCGACAACACGCCGACGGCGACGTTCAACAATGCCGGACGCCCCTTCTCGTGCAACTTCCTGTTCCAGTCGTCCGGCGCCCTCGCGCAGCAAACCGGCTCGCGCGTCGGCCTTGCCGCAACGGCCGGCACGGGCAGTGCCACCAACCCGTTCCGCGCCAGCGCGGTGCCGGCCGGATCCTATCTGAGCGGCAATGGCGACACGCGCCGTGAAGGGCAGCTGATTCAGATCCTGCCAGAACTTAACCGGTACTCGGCCAATCTCATCGGCCATTTCGAGGTATCGGACGCCTTCGTCCCGTTCATCGAGGCCAAATATTCGCGCACCGATTCGGTCGGACAGGGGAGCTCGGGACCGGCCTTCTTCACCGGCCAAACGCTGGACCTTCTCTACGAGCGTCCGCGACTTGATAACCCCTATCTGTCGGCCGATGCGCGCAACACCATCGCTGCGCAGATCCTCGCAAGCGGTATCAATCCGACCACCAACGCACCGCTCACGGCCGCGAACATCACCGCGATCAACAATGGGTCCTTCCGCTTCATCCTGCGCAAGAACCTCACCGATCTGGGCGTCCGTACCGAAGCGGCGCGTCGTGAAACCTACCGCCTCGTCGGCGGTGTCCGGGGCACGTTCAACGACGACTGGCACTATGAGCTTGCGGGGAACTATGGCGAGTTCCGCGAAAAGACGAAGGTCATGGGCAATCTGAACCAGCAGCGCATGGTGCTTGCCCTCGACGCTGTCACCAATCCGGCAAACGGCCAGATCATCTGCGGATCGCAGCTGCCGGGTACGGGTCAGGCGCGCGCCGATGCGTCCTTCGGCGGCGACATCGCCGGAAACGCAGCCGTCCAGGCGGCGGATATCGCCGCCTGCCAGCCGCTCAATCCGTTCGGCACAGGGAATATCTCGCAGGCGGCCAAGAACTACGTCCTTCAGGACACGGTCTCGAGTGGCAAGATCACGCAGCTTGACATCAACGGCTTCGTCTCCGGCGATCTGAGCCAGCTGTTCAGCCTGCCCGGCGGCGACATCGGCTTCTCGGTCGGCGGCGAATACCGGCGCGAGACGGCCTTCTACGAGCAGGATCCCTTGGTCTCGTCAGGCTACACCTTCTACAACGCGATCGGAAAGTTCGACCCGACCTCGTTCGAGGTCAAGGAAGCGTATGGCGAAATCCGCATACCGCTGTTGAAGGACATCACGCTCATCCGCGAGCTGACACTGAGCGGTTCGGGCCGCGTGTCGGATTACAAGGGCTCGGCGGGCACGGTTTACGCATATAGCGGCAACGCGACCTATACGCCGATCGATGGGATCCGTTTCCGCGGAAACTATTCTCGCTCGGTCCGTGCGCCCAACCTGTCCGATCTCTACTCGCCGCAATCGCAGAACTTCGCCACCGTCACAGATCCGTGCTCGGCGCGAAACGTCGCGGGGGGCACGCAGTTCCGGGCCGGCAATTGCGCCGCGGCGGGCATTCCGACCACCTACGACTATGTCTACGCACAGACGCTGGAGATTGTCAGCGGCGGCAATCCGCAACTCGACGTCGAAAAGTCGGATTCCTACACCTATGGCGTGCTGCTCCAGCCCAGGTTTATCCCGGGCCTGACGCTGTCGGTCGATTACTACAACATCAAGGTCAACAATGTGATCACCGCGCCATCGGCGCAGGGCATCATCAACAGCTGCTACGATTCGCCAACGACCGGCAACCAGTTCTGCTCGCTCTTCACTCGCGTTCCCGCGGGTCAGACCGGTGCTGTCGGTGAAGAGCAGTATCGAATCGTCGAGGGCAGCCTTCAGCAGACCTTGCTCAACTATGCAAAGCTGCAGGTTCGCGGCATCGACGTCGACCTGAACTACACCCACACCTTTGGCGATGTTCGCCTGAACAGCCACATCATCTACACGCACGTGCTGACCAACAGCTCGTTCACCGACCCGACGCAGCCGGGCTTTGCTGACACGACGGTCGGCGAAGTCGGAACGCCCAAGGATCAGGTCAACTGGAACCTTGGCGCTGATTTCGGCTCGGTCTTCGGCAACCTGCAGATGCGTTACATCACGAAGCAGTCGGTCGGGGCCGCCGAGAACCGTCAGTCGTTCCAGGGCCGCGTCCCGCAGAACCTCGACGATTTCGACATCCCCTACTACCCCGACGTGTTCTACATGGACGTGAAGTTCGGCGTGAACGTCACGCGCGAAACGAACTTCTACTTCGGCATCGACAACCTCACCGACCGCCTCCCGCCACTGGGCTCGACGGGCATCGGCGCCGGCACCGCGATCTTCGAGCCGCTGGGCCGCAAATTCTACGCCGGGTTCCAGGCGAAGTTCTGACCTGATCGCAATTTTCGCGACAAACGGTATCCCTTGCGGGGCGGTGATTTCCACCGCCCCTTTTTTTTGTAACCCGCCGGTCCGCGAACACCTATGCGGTGCTTGCCGTGACCTAGTGCCGCGCCTTGCCCGCGCGGAGCGTCACGCAGATATACGCGGCGCGTCCCAAAGGCGCTGGAACCTGGTGCCCATCGCGGTCAGCAGTTCATATTGCGACATCCCCGACACAACGGCCGCATCCGGCAAGGCTACGTCAAAGGCGATCCAGTCCCCCTCGCTCACAGTCGCCGAGGTCACGTCGATCGCGACGAGATCCATCGAGACCCGGCCGATCACTGCCAGCCGGTCCTGACCATGCCATGCGGTGCCGCAACTGGAAAATCCCCGGAAATACCCGTCGGCATATCCAAGATTGACGACCGCGACATCGGTGTCGGCCTTCGCGGTCCATGTCGCATTATACCCGACCGCGTCGCCGGCGCGCACCCGCCGGACCTGCAGGATCTCCGCCTCGGGATAGACCACCGGCACGATCACGTCGCCCAGTTCCCCTCGCGGCACCCCGCCATACACCGCCAGCCCCGGCCGTGTCAGATCGAACGCATAGTCGTGCCCCAGCGCGATCCCCGCGGAGTTCGCAAGACTCATCCGACGCGCGCCCGTCATGCCCTGCAACGCCGCGAACCGATCGCGCTGTACCGCGTTCATCGCCGCGTCCTCATCAGCGCAGGCGAGATGGCTCATCAACGTCTCGATCGTCAGGTCGTCGAGCAGTCCGTCGGCGATATCCTGCGCAGACACGCCGAGGCGGTTCATCCCCGTGTCGACCATGACGTCGCACGCGCCGCCACCCGCCGCCTTCCAGCGCGCGACCTGTGCCGGCGTGTTGAGCACCGGGCGCGCGACCCCGGCGCGGCCCGCCGCCATGTCCTCGTCGCGGACGCCGTGCAGGACCGACACCGTGAGGCCGAGCGGTGCCAGCTCGACCGCCTCGCGCCAGTTGGAGACGAAGAAGTCGCGACACCCCGCCCCCGCGAGACGCTGCGCGACCTCGACCGCGCCCAGACCATAGCCGTTCGCCTTGACCGCCGCACCGCACGCGGCGCGGCCGCTCATCCGGTCGAGCGTCTGCCAGTTGCGGACGAGAGCGTCGCCGTCGAGGCGCAGGCGGAGCGGGGCGGGGATATCGGTCACCCGCGCGGGATAGAGCGCTCGCGCGGCATCGTCGATGACCTTCCCGCCTGCCCGCCCTCGCCCGGCCCCGATCCGTCTGTTACCGCATGGCGTAGCGCAGCCCGATCCAGAGCGTGCGCGGCGTCGCACGCTCGACGATCGTGCCGCTGCTGATCCCCGCCTCGACAGTTTCATCGAACAGGTTTTCCGCGCGCGCCTCGACGACCAGCGCGCGGGTGATCGGATAGGCCGCATAGGCGTCGAGCGTGGTTGCGGGATCGAGGCTGCGGCTGTTCTGATCGTCGTCGAACTGGCGCGCGACATGGCGCACGGTCAGCGACGCGGCGGCGGCATCGCGGCGCCAGTCGACCGTCGCCGATACCTGGTCGCGCGGCGTCTGGGCCGGACGCAGTCCGTCGAGCGCGATCGCGGCGGCCGAGGCATCAACGGTCGAGTTGACGTGCGACCAAGAGGCCTGGACGCCGACCGGGCCGGGGCGATACGCGGCATCGATCTCGAACCCGTGCGCGCGGATCGCGTCGAGGTTGCGGCGGACGCGCGACGCGCTCGTCGCGGTCGACGAGAGGGTGACGTTGGCGATCGCGTCCTTCAGCCTGTTGTAGAAATAGGTTGCGGCGATGCTGACCCCCGGCGCGGGCGCCAGCGTGACCCCACCCTCGACCCCGGTCAGCCGCTCTGGCGACAGCAGCGCATTGGCCGCGGTCGTGTCGTTGCCGACGCGGAACGGGCGATAGAGTTCGTTGAGCGTCGGCAGCCGCCAGCCGCGATAGCCCGCAACACGCAGCGTAACCGCGTCGACGGGACGATAGGCGATCCCCGCGCGGCCCGTCGTTTCGGTGCCCTCACGATCGGCATAGCGCAGGTCGGTGACCGGCAGCCCGCCGGCAAGCGGTCGTTCCGACAGATAACCCTGGTCGATCGTCCAGCGGTCGATCCGCCCGCCAAGGCTGAACGTCACATCGCCCGCGACGAGACTGCCGTCCGCGAACAGCCCCGACGTGGTCGAACTGCCCCCCGCCTCGCGTCGCCGCGTCGGATTGCCGCCGGCAAAAAAGAACAGCTCCTGCGTCTTGCCGCTGACGTCGCGAATGTCCGCGCCGAGCCGCAGCGTGATCGCCTCACCTAGCGGCGGCAGAAGTTCGAACCGCGCACCGAGCCCGGTCGCGGGCGTATTATACTGGTCGAGCGACTGGGTGGTCGCGCTGCGTGAAGCGTTGATGCTGCCGAAGCTCGAGGCAAAGGCGCGGGTCTGAAGATAGCCGAGCAGCGAATAGCCCCAGCGCCCCCGCCCGACCAGCCGCAGGCTGGCATCCGCGCCCTCGCTGCGATTGTCGGTAAAATCGCTGCCGCGGTCGCGCGTGTCGGTGAAGGCGCTCGCGTTCAGCTGTAGTTCGGTGGTCGCGTCGACGGCGATCACCGTGCGCACGGCGCCCGACGCCTGTTCATACGGCGCCGGGCGATCGACCGCGCCGCGCGACCCGGCGACCGTCGGCGTGAAGCCGTCGCCGCGCGTATAGGCGCCCGACACGACCGCGAAACCGCCGTCGCGGACCAGCGCCGCCGAGGCCTGCGCGTCGACCGAATCGCGGCTGCCATAGGCGATGCCCGCCTGGAACGGGGTCAACTGGTCGGGACTGGCGCTTTCGAGCTCGACGGTGCCGGCAAGTGCGCCCGGCCCCTGATAGCCGCTGCCGCCGCCACGCGTGACGCGGATCCGGCCCAGCCGGCCTGTCGCATAGGCGGGAAACGCGACCCACCCGCCGAACGGGTCGGCCTGCGGGACGCCGTCGTACAGCAGCAGCGCGCGGCTGGACGCATTGCCGCCGATGCCGCGCAGCGAAATGCCCTGGCTGGTCGGGTTGGCGCTGCGTGAATCCGAGCGGCGGAACTGCTGCAGCCCCGCGACATCGGCGAGCACGGTTTCCAGCCGGTTGCTCGCGCTCGACTGGATCCGGTCGCGGTCGATCGTGACGATGTCGTAGGCCCGGTCGCCGGGTGCATCCGCCAGGCCGCGCCCGGTGACGACGATCACCGGCGGCGTCTCGGTGACGGGCGATGGGGCGAAGTTTTGCGCGATGCCCGGCGTCGGGAGCGCAAGCGGAAGGAGAAGGGCGGCGGACAGGCGACGCGATCGCGCGATAATCATCATTGCGGGCTCATGCCAGCATTGCACCTCTGGCGAAAAGCCTCTTTCACCAAAGACCTGACGCCAGGGCAAAGGCGGGGGCGCGCATGCGGTCCCCCGCCCCCGCCAGGCTGGATCAGATGAGTTCGACCGCGACCGCCGTCGCCTCGCCGCCACCGATGCACAACGCCGCCACGCCCTTGCGCAGACCCCGCGCCTTGAGTGCGGCGACCAGCGTGGCGATGATCCGCGCGCCGCTTGCACCGATCGGATGGCCGAGCGCGGTGGCGCCGCCATTGACGTTCAACCGGTCACGCGGGATTGCGAGGTCGCGCATCGCGATCATCGCCACCGTCGCGAACGCCTCGTTCACCTCGAACAGGTCGACGTCCCCGACCGTCCAGCCCGCACGGTCGAGCACCTTGCGGATCGCCGAGACGGGTGCGGTCGTGAACTGCGCGGGGGCGTGCGCATGCGCGGCGGTCGCGACGATCCGCGCCTCCTGCGCCAGCCCCAGCCGCGCGGCGACGCTCGCCCGCGTCAGGACCAGCGCCGCGGCACCGTCCGAGATCGACGCCGAGGTCGCCGCGGTGATCGTGCCGTCCTTGGCAAAGGCGGGGCGCAGGCCCGGGATCTTCTCGGGCTTTGCCTTGCCCGGCTGCTCGTCCTCGACGACCGCGACGTCACCGCCGCGCGTCTTGACCGTCACCGGCACGACCTCGTCGCGGAAATGCCCCCCGGTGACCGCCGCACTCGCCCGCGCGAGGCTTTCGAGCGCGAACGCGTCCTGATCCGCCCGCGTGAACTGATAGGCCCCCGCCGTGTCCTCGGCGAACGCGCCCATCGGCTTGCCCTTCTCATAGGCATCCTCGAGACCGTCCAGCATCATCGAATCGGAGACGACGTCATGGCCGATCCGCGCGCCGCCGCGATGCTTGGCGAGCAGGAAGGGCGCATTCGTCATGCTCTCCATTCCGCCCGCGACCACCACGTCGACGGTCCCGGCGGCAAGTGCCTCGAACCCCATGATCGCGGCCTGCATTCCGGATCCGCACATCTTGTTGATCGTCGTGGCCTCGACCGAATCGGGAAGCCCCGCACCGAGTGCCGCCTGTCGCGCGGGCGCCTGGCCCAGCCCGGCAGGCAGGACGCAGCCCATATAGATGCGGTCGATCACCGCCGGGTCGACGCGTGCGCGCTCGACCGCCGCCTTGACCGCGGTCGCGCCGAGTTCGGTCGCGGTAACCCCTGACAGGGCCCCCTGGAATCCACCCATCGGGGTGCGGGCATAGCTGGCGATGATGATCGGATCGTCGGTCATGGTGATCGTTCCTGTAAACGGCATGCGGCGTGCGCCAGTGGACCGGGGCCGGCGTCGCCGCGCACGGGCGCGGACCATACCGGATCATCCAAAGTCGCTGCAACCGACGCTCTGAGCGCCCTGCCATACCCGCGGTAAATGGTGTGTCAACACCACCGCGCCGCCGTGGCGCGCTGCCCCGAATTGCCGCACGCAGGACGTCGCACCCCCGGCCCGACGCGGTACCGGCGCAACGAACCGCCAGACGCGCGCGTTCAAAGGGCATGGTCAATCGACCGTGCCCAGACTTGGAAGCGTCACCGGCCAGCATAAGCCGGGACCCGAAAGGAGACGAACATGACCCATATGTTGCTCGCTGGCCTCGCGCTCGCGACCGCCGCCACCATGGCCGCACCGACCATCGAACACACGACGCGGGTCGATCATCACAGCGGCCCCGTGGAGGTCCGTTATCGCGGCGCGGTCGTCGTCGAACACCGCCAGATCGGCGCGGTCGCACCAGCCGGACAATCCTCGACGCTGCGTTGTGCCTGGACCGCCAACATGATCGTCGACCGCCATGCCAAGGCGTCTTCTGGCACGTTGATGACGCGCAACTTCGCGCGCGATGGCGTCGCGGCGGGCCACCAGCCGGGATGGTGCAGCAGCAGCCGCGCCGCGATCGCGCGCGAGGTCGCCGCGAAGACGCGCGACCTGCATCAGGACGTGACCGCGATGGCACAGGAAGACCATGACGTACTCCGCGCCGAACTCGATCAGATCCACGGAGCGTTGGCCGCAGGATGACGCGCCCCCTCACGCATACACTCGCGCTGACCCTGTGCAGCACGGCAGCCTTTCTCCCAACGTCCGTGCGGGCACAGGTCGCGCCCTCCGGCGGGATCGAGGTCGCCACCGACGAGGCACGCCGCGGGCTCAGTTGGAGCGAGGGCCGCGCGGTACTGTCCGCGGATGCGGCGGCCTCGCTCGGCAGGATCGACGCGACAGCGCGCGTGACGACGCTCCGCAACGCCGACCGCCACGCGGGCGCCGACGCGGTCGTCGACGTGATGCTGGCAACCGGGTGGGATCTGGGCGCAGTCACGCTCCGGACGTCCGCGACCGGGCATCTGTTCGCCGGCGCGCGCACCGGGATGGACTATGCCGAGATCGGCGCGTCCGCGCGGTACAGCTATGGTCCGGCCCGTCTGGTCGGCGGGATCGAATTCGCCCCGTCGCAGGATGGGCTGGGGGGCAGCAACGTCTATCTTTATGCGAATGCCGATGCCGGGATCCCCGGGACGCCCTACACGCTGCTGGCAGGTATCGGGCACTCCTCGGGCACCACGACGGATCCGCTGCGCATACAGCGGCTGCGTCCCGGTGGCAGCTATACCGATTGGCGATTGGGCATCGAACGCCAGCAGGGGCCGCTGACGCTCGGGGTCGATTATATCGGCACCGACATCGCACGCGCCGATGCGACCGGCCCGTTTGCGGATGCGCGACACAGCGGCGACCGTATCGTCGCCCGCGCGCGGCTGGGCTTCTGATCCCGCGGGAGCGCACTGATCCGCGCTCCCGAGTCCGGCCCCCTTTAAGGGCCGTGCTCACGAAGATCCAGAAATGACATTATGGGGTTTGGGAAGCCCGGAAGTCCCTGAGGACATCCTCCGCTTCGAATTATCCCTACCCGGCTTTCTGTCTGCAAAGACGAGAAAGACCGGGTAGGGTCAATTCCATGGTGGGCGTGGCAAGGATTGAACTTGCGACCCCTGCGATGTCAACACAGTGCTCTACCACTGAGCTACACGCCCGCCGGAGCGCTCCACTAGCCGCGCTTATCGCGGGGCGCAAGCGCTCAATTGAAGCTTGTTGCATTATCCATCTCGAACAGCCGATCGACCTCGGCCACCAGGTCGCGGAGATGGAAGGGTTTGGACAGCACGCGCGCCTGCGGCATCGTCTTGCCCGCCTTCAGCGTGACCGCCGCAAAGCCGGTGATGAACATGACGCGGAGGTTCTTGCAGAGCTCGCCAGCACGCTGTGCCAGCTCGATGCCGTCCATCTCCGGCATCACGATATCGGTCAGCAGCAGGTCGAACGTCTCGGTCTCGAGCAGCGGAATCGCCGCGGTGCCACGGTCGACCGCGGTCACCGCATACCCCGATCGCTGCAGGGCGCGGGTAAGATATTCGCGCATGACCTGATCATCCTCGGCCAGCAGGATTCGCAACATCGATATATTCCCGTGATTTAGCGGTCCGTTACTCCATAAGCAGTTAAGATTTCCAGATCGTTTGCCCGTTCATGCAATGCGCCCTACGCTTTTCCGCATGCAGTCTCCTTCGTTCACGCGCTTCGGCGACCTGCCGCCTGCCAGCCCGGTGGTGATGTCGGTACCGCATGCCGGTCGCGACTATCCGCCCGCCTTGCGCGAGGCGTTGCGCGTCCCGTTCGACACCGTGGTGGCGCTCGAGGACCGTCATATCGACATCGTTGCCACCCGGGCACGGACGGTCGAGACGATGATCGTGCAGACCCGGGCACGCGCCTGGATCGACCTGAACCGCAGCGAGGCCGAACGTGATCCGCGCGTGGACGAGGGGGCGAACCCGATGGCGCAGCCTCAACCCTCCGCCAAGCTGCGAAGCGGCCTCGGCCTGGTGCCGCGTCGGGCAGCCGCCGCGCCCGACCTCTGGCGGCGCCGGTTTACCGACGCGGACATCTCCAGCCGGATTGCCAACGACCACCGCCCCTATCATGACGCGGTGCACGACGCGCTGGCTGCAGCGCAGGCGAAGTTCGGGATCGCGATCCTCCTCGACGTCCATTCGATGCCGCCGCTCTCGGCGGCGGGCGTACCGGGCGGCAGCCCGCCCCGGCTCGTGCTGGGGGACCGCTTCGGCCGCAGCGCCGATCCGCGCTTCCTAGCCTGCCTCGAGACCGAGATCGCGGATACGGGCCTACCCTTTGCCCGCAACGCGCCCTATGCCGGGGGGCATATCCTCGAACGGCACGCGCGTCCCACCGCGGGGATCCACGCGATCCAGCTCGAATTTGATCGATCGCTCTATCTGGATCGCCAGTTCGACGGCTTG
The DNA here is from genome assembly GCF_000732685.2 of Sphingomonas sp. STIS6.2. Classification (NCBI taxonomy): domain Bacteria; kingdom Pseudomonadati; phylum Pseudomonadota; class Alphaproteobacteria; order Sphingomonadales; family Sphingomonadaceae; genus Sphingomonas; species Sphingomonas sp. STIS6.2. The sequence continues at coordinate 31,863 of NZ_JPDP02000061.1, read as the reverse complement.
GGCACCGGCGTGGATGCGACGGTGCGGCTGCTCAAGGCCCTTCTTACGACCTTGACGAACGAGGCGCTGGGAATGAGCGCATCGGCCACCACCCGGGCCGCAGCGGCCGAATAAGGCCAGCGCTAGCGACACCGATCCCCCGCAGCGGGACCCTAGCTCGGCACATAAAAAAACCACCCCGTGCGCGAAGCACGAGGTGGCCAAGGTTCAGGGAGGAGGCACGCTGGAAGCGTGCCGTACGACGCCGCGAAAGGGGGGACACGGTGCCGTACAGGTCTAAAATGGGCGAGCGGGATTTTGGTTCAACCCCAACGCGAAAAATTCTGCGCCGCAACGATCGCAGCCCGGGATCCCAGCGCGAACGACCGGCATCCGCTGCGCCGACCGACCGTACTGCGATCGGTCGGCACGGGCGGATCAGCCGCCGAGCTGCGGCAGCGGCGTCTTGCCGAGCTGGACCTGGCGGGCGAAGATGTCGCGCATCAGCGCGAGCGAGAACAGGTGTGCGTACAGCAGCGGCAGCATCCCCGACTTGCTGATCTTGCGCAGCGCATCGCCGCGCAGGTCGATCAGCTTTTCCTCGTTGACCATCTGGAACCCGCGATAGACGAAGGGCTGCTCGGCGCCGTCGGGCTGGATCGAGACTTCGCCGTCCATCAGCAGGCCGAGTTCGCGCAGCTCCTTCATGAAGTTCTGCGTGCGCGCGCCGGCCTGTTCGAACGATTCATTGAACGCCAGGATCGACTTGGTGACCTCGGTCGGCGCGCCATCCGCGAACAGCGCGTCGCCCTCGTCGAACGCACCGAGCGCATCGGAGGTCGGATCGAAGCAGAGCGACAGCTCCTGCGCATCGGGATGCAGCCGCGCGAGCATGTACGGATAGCGGCGGATATAGGCGGGAACGTAGAAGGTGTTCTCGGTCAGCTTGCCGTCGTCGCCGATGAAGACGTTGACGCCCTCGTTGAGGCCCATCAGCGCCAGCGGGATCGCATCGTCGCCGACCGAGAAGACGATCGGCATGTGACGCTGCACCAGCGGGAATTCGTCAACCGTGATCGGGATCGCATGCTGGCCGACGAGGAACGGCGCGCTCTCCTGCGGGCGGACCTTGTAATCGGCGTGCGTGTCGCTCGAAAGCGGCTCCAGGCCGTTGTAGAAGAGCGGAAGCTGCGGTGCGCTGGCCATCATGTATCTCCAGTGTTTCGTCAGAGGATCTGGGCGGCAGGACGCCGGCGATTGGCGCGAGGCTCTATGGCGTGACGCCTGCCCGTGCAAGCGTGACGAGCTTGCCGGGGTTCAGCAGCCCGTGCGGATCGAATGCGGTCTTCACCGCGCGCAGGATCGTCAGCCGTGCGGGCGACGACAACCGCTCCAGCTCGCCAATCTTCATCTGGCCGATCCCGTGCTCTGCGGAGATCGATCCTCCGGCCGCGACGACCAGATCGTCGACGAAGCGCGTCACGACCGGCGCATCCTCGGCATACCAGCGCGCGGGATCGGTGCCCTGCGGGGCGCGGACGTGAAAATGGACATTGCCGTCGCCCAGATGGCCGAACCCGCTGGCATGCGTACCGGGAAACCGCGCGTTGCAGGCCCGCGCGGCATCGATCATGAAGCGCGGCATCGTCTCGACCGGGACCGAGATGTCATGCTGGGTGGCGGGGCCGAGCGCACGCTCGGCCGCGGACAGGGAATCACGGATCCGCCAGAATGCCGCGGCCTGCGCCTCGCTGGCGGCGATCACGGCATCCTCGGCCTGCCCTGCCTCCAGCGCGGCGCCCAGCAGCCGTTCGAGCAGCGCCGCGGGGGTCTCGCCGTCCATGGACGGTGCGGTTGCCTCGATCAGGACATGCCAGGCATGGTCGCCGTCGAGCGGGGGACGCGTCCCCGGGAGATGCGCGACCGCTGCCGCTAGCGTTTCACGCGGCAGGATCTCGAAGCTTTCGACACGGTCAGTCGCCGCCTGCAAGCGGCGGAGCAGCCGGAGCGCGCTGTCAGGTCCGGAGACCCCGACCCAGGCGACCGCGCGTGCGGCCACGGCTGGCACCAGCCGCAATGTGGCTGCGGTGACGATCGCCAGCGTTCCCTCGGATCCGACCAGCAGCTGATCGATGTCGTAGCCGCGATTGTCCTTCTTCAGCGCAGACAGGCCGTCATGGACGCTGCCGTCGAGCAGCACCGCCTCGACGCCTGCGACCAGCCCGCGCATCGTCCCGAACCGCAGCACCTGCGTGCCGCCGGCATTGGTCGAGACCAGGCCGCCGATCGTCGCGCTGCCGCGGGCACCGAGCGTCAGCGGGAAGCGCTGGCCGGCCGCCTGTGCGGCGTCGTCGAGATCGGCGAGAATAGCGCCTGCCTCCACCACCGCGAGGCCTGCCTCGGCATCGATCGACCGGATGCGGTTGAGACGGCGCAGCGACAGCAGGGCGGCACGGCCATCGGCGGGCGGCGTCGCCCCGCCGACCATCGACGTGTTGCCGCCCTGCGGTACCAACGGGACGCGGAACGCCAGCGCGGCCTGGGCGATCGCCGATACCTCGGCAACCGACGACGGAGCGAACATCAGCGGGGCTGCACCGTGGAACCGGCCGCGCCAGTCCTCGAGCCAGGGGGCGATATCGGCGGCATCGGTGACGATGGACTTGCGCTCGAGCTGCGGGGCAAGCGCGTCGAGCATCTGTGTCTGTTCGGGCGTCATGACAGCGCCGCTAAGCGCAATTCACCTCCCGTTCAACGATCGCGGTTAACGCTGCTTAGCGACATCATGATTCACCCTGCGCTTCCCGCCTCCCTCCTCGCCCTCACCGCCCCCCTCGCGGCCGTGGCGAACCCCGCCGTGCCAACGCGCGCGCGCGTCGAGATCACGCAGGTCTCGATCCACGAGCGGATCATCATCCGCGTCCCCCGCATGTTCAGGCGATCGGCCCAACCCGTCGGTAGCGCGCCCTTGTCGAAGCCGCGCGAGTGGAAGGAGCGCAAGGGGCCCAAATGCGTCGCCGTCGCGGAGATAGCGGGCGCCTTTCTCGGCCAGCCGGGCTCGGTCGATCTCGTCATGCAGGACGGCACGCGATTGCGCGCGAAGCTTGATGGCGACTGCAAACCACTCGACTATTATCCGGGCTTTTACCTGCGGCCGAGCGGTGACGGTCTGATATGTCGCGATCGCGACGCGATTCGCATGCGGTCCGGGGCGCGCTGCGAAATCGATGACTTCAAGACGCTGAAGCTCAAGCAATAGACAAGACCGCTGGGGTGATGTGCGACTTTCGTCGTGTCGCCACCCGCTTTCCTTGACATTTTGCTGGAAATCCGCGAGCGGCGGGGCGCTTGAGGGAATAATGCGCGCCCTCCTTTTCCCGGACATATAAATGAGCTTTGCCGATCTCGGCCTTTCCGAAGAACTCCTGAAGGCGGTCACTGACGCCGGCTATACCGAGCCGACGCCGATCCAGGCCGGCGCGATCCCTTCGGTTCTCATGATGCGTGACATCATCGGCATCGCCCAGACGGGCACCGGCAAGACCGCGTCGTTCGTGCTGCCGATGATCGACATTCTCGCCCATGGCCGCAGCCGCGCCAGGATGCCGCGCTCGCTGATCCTCGAGCCGACCCGTGAACTTGCCGCGCAGGTTGCCGAAAACTTCGAGAAATACGGCGTCAATTCGCATCTCTCGATGGCGCTGCTCATTGGTGGCGTGTCGATGGGCGACCAGCTCGCCGCGCTCGAAAAGGGCGTCGACGTCCTGATCGCGACGCCGGGCCGGCTGATGGACCTGTTCGGTCGCGGCAAGATCATGCTCAACGGCTGTTCGCTGCTGGTCATCGACGAGGCGGACCGGATGCTCGACATGGGGTTCATCCCCGACATCGAGGAAATCTGCACCAAGCTGCCCAAGTCGCGCCAGACGCTGCTGTTCTCGGCAACTATGCCGCCGCCGATCAAGAAGCTGGCGGACAAGTTTCTCTCGAACCCCAAGACGATCGAGGTCTCGCGCCCTGCATCGACCAACCTCAACATCAAGCAGTATCTGGTCCCGGTCGCCAGCCAGACCGCGAAGCGCGAGACACTGCGCCGGATCCTGGCGCAGGACGAGGTCACCAACGCGATCATCTTCTGCAATCGCAAGACGACCGTGCGCGACCTCAACAAGGTGTTGAAGCAGGCGGGTTACAAATCAGGTGAAATCCATGGCGACATGGAGCAGCCCCAGCGTCTCGCCGAACTGGACCTGTTCAAGAACGGTGCGGTGACGATCCTCGTCGCCTCGGACGTCGCCGCACGTGGTCTGGACATCAAAGGCGTGTCGACCGTCTTCAACTATGACGCGCCATGGCATCCCGACGATTATGTCCACCGGATCGGCCGCACGGGCCGTGCGGGCGCAACGGGCACAGCCTATACCTTCGTCGCACCCGACGATTCCGAGAATATCCAGAATATCGAAAAGCTGACGGGCCAGACGATCGAGCGGTTGAAGCTGTCCGAGCCGAGAGCGCTGGCTCCGGCGGCTACCGCGCCGTTCGAGAGCGATGAAGAGCTGCCACCGCGGCGCGAGCGGTCGCGGACCCGGCGGGTGCCGCGTGCCGATGTGGTTGCCCATGCCGTCGAGGACGCAGTGATGGCTGCCGCCGAAATCGCAGCGCCCTTGCCCGCCGCGACGCCGAAACCGTCGCGCTGGGCTCGGACGCCGATTGACGAACCGGTCCCTGCCGCACAGCCTGCGCTTCCCCGTGTTGCTCCGGCAATGCCCATCGCGCCGGTCGCGGAACGTCCTGCCGCGGTCCCGGTGCCGACAGTGCCGCCAGCACCGTCGACCGCCATGCCCGAGCAGGCACGCGAGCCAAAGGTCGATCCCGTGCGGGCCACCCGCCGCAGTACCGTGCCCGACGCGCCGGTTGACGGGTGGAACGGCCCCTTCCCCAGCTTCCTGAATGCCGTGATTGGCGGATACGAGTGATGCCGAGAACTTAGCTTCAGGCTTGCCCACTATAGGAGCGATAACGACACAAGCGCGCTTTCCGTTTTGATCGTCGATCCACGGAGCGATCGCCTTGGGAGTACGGGGGCACGTGGCCGAACTGACGAATGCCCGCGCGATGGGGCCACAGGCGCTGACGGGTTAGCTCGCGTCTGGGCCGCCTGATCGGGCATTCGACCTCCTAGCGCAACCTCATGACGCCATCTTGGCCATAGCGTCATCATCCAGCGTTGCTGCCCGCCGATAGGCCGCGCGTTCGGTCAGGCGGGCGGCATAGGCCTCGAATGCTGCAAGCTTCGGCATCGTGCCGAACTGTAATCCCCATATGACCTGGGCACCGACATAGACATCGGCTGCCGTGAAGCGTTCGCCCGCGATATAGGTATGCGCCGCAACGGCATGCTCAAGTCCTGCGATGGCGGCGTCATAGGTCCCATAACCGACCATCCGCTGCTGCGTCTCGGTCGGGACCACGCCGAGCGATCGGTTGGTGATTGCCGCCTCCAAAGGCCCGGCCGCGTAAAATAGCCATCGATAATAGTCGGCCCGCTCGTCGGCCGTCGGCGCCAATTGCGCCTCGGGCACGGCGTCGGCCAGATAGGCGCAGATCGCGCCACATTCGGTAACGACGTGGCCGTCATGGACAATAGCCGGCACCTTGCCCATCGGATTGACCGAAAGATAGGACGCCGCCTTCATCGTTGTCGCATAATCGAGCATTACCGTATCGTAAGCCGCCCCGGTCTCCTCGAGCATCCAGCGAGCAATACGTCCCCGCGACATCGGATTCGAATACAGCGTCAACGTCATGGCTCGCCCCTCAAGAACATAGAGTGAACGATGGTCTCATGGCGATGCCATGCCGTCAAGATGCGATCGCGGCTCGCACCCAGCGGGTTGTGCCGTCGAACGAAGCAGCGATGAATCTTACGCCAGCGCCGTCGCGAACAGCGCGAGCATGCGGCCCCACGCACGGTCCGCCTGCACCGAATTATAGACTTTGCTGTCGGGCGGGCACCATCCGTGCATCGTTTGCGGATAGACCTCGATTTCGGCCGGACGTTTCGCTGTCGCGAAGGCCGCCCGCAGCACGTCCTTCTCGGTCGGTGCGCGCGCATCATCGTTCGCCGCTATCGCGATCAGATAGCTGCCTTTCAGTGCAGGGATCAGCCGGTGCGGGCTATCGGGTGTGTCGGTCACAAACCCACCGCCGTGAAACGTCGCCCCCGCGCGGATGCGTCCCGATACCGCAGCAGCGGTGCGGATTACCATCGGCCCGCCCATGCAATAGCCGGTGGTCGCCAGCCCGCGCTTGCGATCCACCTGCGGTTGCGCATCCAGGAACGCGGTGAAGGATTTGGCGTCACGGACCGTACCCTCGGGTGTAAGCGCGTCACGAAAGGGTGCAATTCGAGCGCGGACGGCCGGCTGGTCGTAGGATTCACCGGGGCTAAGGAACGGTGCCTTGGTCGACCGATAGAACTGATTGACGACAAGGACGGCATAACCCGACTGCGCGAGTCGATCGGCCATCTGACGGAACGCGGGGCGCAGACCCATGATGTCCGGCCAGACAAGCACGCCCGGATGAGTCCCGGTGGCCGGCGCGACGAAATAGGCGTCAGCCTGACCATCGGGCGTCTTGATCGACACCTCGCGTCCGCTGATCGGCTTCGCATCGGCCGGCACGGGCAACAGCATCGCGAGGCCTGCGGCCCCGGTCATCACGCCGAACTGGCGCCGCGACATGGCGGCGAGATAGTGTTCGTTATCGTCTGCGGTATGCTCGTCGCACATGGGGCCTCTCCTGCCGGCTTTGATCTGATGCTAGCTCACGTTGCGCGCCACCACCACACGCCATCGACACTGTCCCGAACGGCGCGACCCTCGACCTCGAGCCGACGCAGATGCGCGAGCGCTTCACCCGTCGCCATGCCGAGCAGATCGGGGCCGATTGCGCGCCGGAACAGCCGTCCGAAACACTCGACCGCACGACGCGGCTCGGCGAGAAAGGCAGCGAGTTCGTCGAGCCGTTCGCGGTGCTCACGATCCATCGCGTCAAGCCTGATATGAAGACCAGTAAACGGATCGCCATGCCCCGGCAGGACCAGCAGATCTGCGGGCAATGTCTTCAGCCGGGCGATCGCGGCAAACCATTCGCCCAGCGGATCCGCATGCGGCTCGGTGATGCCCAAAGAGATATTGGGGCTGATACGGGGCAGAACCTGATCCCCGGCAATCAGGATGCCCGATGCTTCGTTGAGAAGGCATGCATGCTCTGGGCTGTGGCCCGACCCGATCACGACCCGCCAGTCATCGCGCCCTACCGTCAACACGTCACCGTCGGTGATCCGCGTGTAACCTAAGGGAAGCGGCGTGATGATCTTGCGGAATCCCGCCCACCCCTTCGCACTGGCATGCGCGATCTGCGTACTGTCCCAGCCCGCACCGCGCCAGAATGCCAGCATTTCGGCGGGAACGGCATCCCTGGCATCAGCGGCCAGCATTCGTGCGGTCAGCCATTCGCCCCGGGTCATGACGAGCGCCGCGTCGTGCGTTTCGCATAGCCAACCAGCGAGGCCGATATGATCGGGATGAAAATGCGTGCCGATCACGCGGGTGATGCGGACGCCCGACTTCGGCCCTGCCAGGATTGCGGTCCACGCGTCGCGAGCTTCCGGCGTATTCATGCCCGTATCGACGAGCGCGTCGCCGTCGCCGTCGGCGAGCATCCAGCAGTTCACGTGGCGCAGCGGACCGGGAATTTTGAGGCGTACCCAGTCAACGCCGGGAGCGATGCGAAATACGTTACCGGGTTCGGGCTCGCGGTGGCCAAAGGGGTAGACCAGCCCCTTGTGTGTTAGCGGTTCATCCTGTGCAGCCGGCAGCGACGTCATGTACCGCAGGTAGCAACCACTAGGCGCCAGAGATAGTCCCTGGGCCGACACGCGCATCAGCCATGCCGCGTGCCCTCAATGCCCTGTGTCGCCGGCCATCCCCGCGCCGTCAGGACCGCAAACCTGTTTGATAGCTCGTACCGGCCCCGCACCGCGCCACGCGGGGACCGGGAACGTTCAGCGCTTGAAGGGGTCGTCGAACAGCGGCTTGACCGGCAGGACACCGCCGTCTGCGACGAACTGCGCGTCCGCCGCTGCCTGCGTACGCTCGTTACGAAGCTGCTCGAGCAGCGCCTCACGATCACCTTCGAGACGCGTGTCGGTCGGTGCTTCCATACCCGCCGCCTTGGCGGCCTTGGCAACCGCGGCGTCGAGTTCGCGCTGCGACGTCAGGCCGAGCGTGACCGGATCCTTTGGCGTGATGTTGGCGATGTTCCAGTGGCTACGGTCACGGATCGCGGCGATCGTCGTGCGCGTCGTGCCGATCAGCAACGAGATTGCGCCATCTGTGATCTCGGGATGATTGCGGATAATCCAGGCAATGCCATCGGGCTTGTCCTGACGCTTAGACACCGGCGTGTAACGCGGGCCCTTGGTCCGGCGGACCTGCTCGGGACCCTTGATCATCTTAAGCTGATAATCGGGGTCGGCCGCGCCCTTGTCGATCTCGTCCTGCGTGACCTCATGCGCGCGGACGGGATCACGCCCCGTCAGCTTGGTCGACGTGGTGTCGTCGGCGATCGCCTGGATCTCGAGAATGTGCAGACCGCAAAAATCTGCGATCTGTTCGAAACTGAGCGCAGTGTTGTCGACCATCCAAGCGGCGGTCGCATGGGGCATGAGCGGCTGGGCCACGGCGGAAACTCCGTAAAAATAGAAAGGGCCGCCCCTTTCGGAGCGGCCTGACATGACACACGACTTAGTGCGCCCATGGCTAACAGGCAAGCGCGCGATCGTCGCGTCGCATCATGCCGCCATGCGCGGTCGATCGAGTGGACGGGCAAGCGGAACAAGGGCACGCAGAAACTGGCGCGCACTTGCGGGCCAGCTGTACCGGGCAGCATAGGCGGCGCAGGCGACGGGATCGCGAGTCAGTGCCGCCGCGATCGCTTCGTCGAGATCCTCATGCATCACGCCAACGCGCGGGTCGAGTACGTCGATCGGGCCGGCGACGGGATAGGCCGCAACCGGCGTCCCGCACGCGAGCGCCTCGATCATGACCAGCCCGAAGGTGTCGGTCCGGCTGGGAAAGACGAGGACGTCCGCGGTACGATAGGCCGCCGCCAGCCCTTGTCCGTCACGCTGGCCAAGAAACACGGCATCGGGGAAGCGACGTGCAAGCGTGGCGCGCGCGGGTCCGTCGCCGACGACGACCTTCGTTCCCCTATGCGCGGACGACAGGAAGGCCTCGACATTCTTCTCGACGGCGACGCGCCCGACATAGAGCAGGATCGGGCCGGGCAGCGCCGCCATCTCCGGATCGCGGGCGCCGTCCAGCCCGAATTGTGCAAAATCGACGCCTCGCCCCCATTCGCGAACCTGATGCAGGCCCTGTGCAGTAAGTGTTGTTGCGACGGAGGGGGTGGAGACCAGGATCGACTCGGCGGGACGATGGAACCAACGAATATAGCGCCATATCCAGGCGGGGTTCGCACCCGTCCGTGCCGCGATGTAATCGGGAAACTGGGTATGATAGGCAGTTGTGAACGGCAAATCTCGAGCCAGGCACCAGGTTCGTGCGGCGAGGCAGACCGGACCTTCCGTCGCGAGGTGTATCGCATCGGCGCCAAAGCTTTCGAGCAATCGTCCGACTGCGCCCGACCGTGCAAAGGCCAGCCGAATCTCGGGATAGGTCGGACACGGCATCGAGGCGAACTGCGCGGGGGATATGATCAGCACTTGATGACCCGTCACTTCGAGTTCCCGCCGGACGGACTGCAGGGTGCGAACCACGCCGTTGACTTGCGGGCTCCAGGCATCGGTGACGATCGCGATACGCATCGGGGTCTCCTTGGGTAACCGCGGCATGAGCCGAATTGACGTGGGTCAGGCGGCCAGCGTGACGATGTTATCGACCTCACGCGCGGCGATTTCGTCTGCCCAGTGAAGCAGTTCCATCCGCCCGTCGAAATGCTCGACAAGCGCGGTGCAGCCTTCGACCCAGTCGCCGTCATTATAATAGGCAACGCCGGCGATATCGCGCATTTCCGCCGTATGGATGTGTCCGCACACGACGCCGTCGACCCCCCGCACGCCGGCCGCGTGCGCGACGACTTCTTCGAAATGCGATATGAAGGCGACCGCGTTCTTGACCTTGGCCTTGGCGTGTTTCGAGAGCGACCAATAGGGCATGCCGAGGCGTCGGCGCGCGCCATTCACCCACCGGTTGAGCCCCATGAGCAATGTGTACGCCGCATCCCCAATATGCGCGACCCAGCGATGCGCCAGCGTGATAGCGTCGAACTCGTCACCGTGCAGAACCAGCAGGCGGCGGCCGTCGGCGGTCTCGTGGATCGCCTTGCGCCGGATCGAGATCCCACCGAAGTCGAGCCCCGAATATTGCCGGAACACCTCGTCATGGTTGCCCGGAATATAGACGACCCGCGTACCGCGCTTCGCGCGCTTGAGCAGCCGCCACAGCACGTCGTTATGCGCCGCCGGCCAGTAGAATTTCTTCTTCAATCGCCAGCCATCGATCATGTCGCCGACCAGGAACATCGTCTCGCTGTCGACATGGTCGAGAAAGTCGTTGAGCATCGCCGCGTTGCAGCCACGCGTGCCGAGATGGACGTCGGAAATCCAGATCGTGCGATATTGCCGCCGGTCGACCACGCGTTCGGGCACAACGGGTCGCGAATGGATGAAGTCCGCGATGTCCGCCACATCGGCTATCGGCAACGCGTCGGTTGGAAACGTGACGATGTCCATCGGCCTGCCCCGCAAATCTGTTCGTTGCGGTCCTGTCTAGCGGCGCAATATGACATGGCAGTCGCAGTCCGGTGACTATTCTAAGTCATCGGACGACGCACAGCCTCCGTCACGAATACAGAGGCGGCTCGGGGACAGCCTGGTTAGGCATGTCCGCGTCACGTCATGGACAGCACGATCTTCCCGACGTGATCGCCCGCCTCCATCCGCGCATGCGCCGCCGGGGCGTCGGCAAAGGCAAAGACGCGATCGATCACTGGCTTGAGCTTGCCGGCCTCGACATGCGGCCAGACCGTCCGTGCCAGTTCATCGGCCACGAGCGACTTGAACGCGGTATCACGCGGGCGCAGCGTCGATCCCGTCAAGGTCAGACGACGGCGCATGATCTCGAACAGCGGCACTGTCGCATTCGCCCCACCCTGAACCGCGATCGATACGTGCCGCCCGTCTTCGGCCAGACATTGCAGATTACGCGCGACATAGTCGCCACCCACCATATCGAGTACGGCCGCAACACCCTTGCCGCCGGTGATCTGCTTGACCCGTTCGACGAAGTCCTCGGTCTTGTAGTCGATCGCGTGCGTCGCGCCGAGGCTGAGCGCGGCTTGGCATTTCGCCTTCGAGCCCGCGGTGACGATGATGTCGATCCCGAAGATGGCACACAAGCCGATCGCCATCGTGCCGATCCCGCTCGTGCCGCCATGGACGAGTACCGTATCGCCTTCGGTCGCATAGGCACGCTCGAACAGGTTGGTCCACACCGTGAACAACGTCTCGGGCATCGCCGCGGCTTCGACCATCGTCAGCGCTTCGGGCACGGAGAGGCACTGGCCGAACGGCGCAACCGCATATTCGGCATAGGCACCGCCCGTGATCAACGCACAGACCCGCTGCCCGATCTGTTCCTCGCCGACCCCGTCGCCGACCGCGACGATCGTCCCGGCAATCTCCATGCCCAAGATCGACGGGGCACCGGGCGGCGGCGGATATTTACCCTGCCGTTGCATCACCTCGGGACGATTGACGCCCGCCGCCGCAACCTTGACGAGGACCTCGCCGGCTCCGGGATGCGGCACGGCGCGCTCCACAAGGACGAGCACTTCAGGGCCTCCCGGGGCTTCGGGATCGATTGCCTTCATGACGTCAGGGACGATGTAACGCGGAGTCACGGTTTTTGCAGTCATGTGATCGAGACGCCCCATTGGATTCCCGTGCCTTATTGACATCACTCCGGTGCGGGTCAACGTTACAGGCGCAATGGATCCGGATGACGCCCCCTCTCGTCCCGACGATTTCCTCGATGCGCTCGTGCGTCAGGACATCGACTCGCTCTCGGTCGCCGAGCTCGATGCGCGGATCACCGTGCTGCAAGGCGAGATTGCGCGCTGCCAGTTGAAAAAAGATCGAGCGATTAGCCACCGCGCCAGCGCCGACGACCTATTTAGACGGTGATGTCCTCGACCTCGTCTCGGCGGTCCGCATTTGGACGGTGCAGGAACGCAGGCCGGCGGGGTCAAGTGCTTGATGCGATCGATTACCGTTCCGACATAGTGGCAAAGGGCCTGCGTCTGCGTGGCCCGACAGGAGTAATGTAAATGCCGTCATTTGCACCCGCCCTCGAGACCACCCTGCACAAGGCACTCGAGGCTGCATCGTCCCGACGCCACGAATATGCGACGCTCGAGCATCTCTTGCTGGCGTTGATCGACGACGAGCACGGATCGAAGGTCATGGGCGCCTGCAACGTCGATCTGGGCGAACTGAAAACCACGGTCGCGCATTATCTCGACACCGAGCTCGATGCGCTCAAGGTCGATGCCGCGACCGATCCTTCGCCGACGAGCGGCTTCCAGCGCGTCGTCCAGCGCGCCATCCTTCATGTCCAGTCTTCGGGCCGCGACGAAGTGACGGGTGCCAATGTGCTCGTTGCCTTGTTTAGCGAGCGGGAAAGCTATGCCGTCTATTTCCTGCAACAGCAGGACATGAGCCGCCTCGATGCGGTCAGCTTCATCAGCCACGGCGTCGGCAAGGGCGGACAGCAGCCGACTGAAGCTTCGACGCCCAAGGGTGCCGACGACGAGAAGCCGACCAAGGGACAGGAGAAGGGCAAGACGGAAAGCGCGCTCAAGCAATTCACGGTCGACCTGAACGAGAAAGCCAAGAACGGGAAGGTTGATCCCCTGATCGGGCGCGGGCCGGAGGTGGATCGCACGATTCAGATCCTATGCCGTCGCTCGAAGAACAATCCACTTTATGTCGGCGATCCCGGCGTCGGAAAAACCGCGATTGCGGAGGGCCTCGCGCGGAAGATTGTCGAGGGCGAGGTCCCCGACGTGCTCAAGCCGGCGGTGATCTACTCGCTCGACATGGGCGCATTGCTGGCAGGCACCCGGTATCGTGGTGATTTCGAGGAGCGCCTGAAGGCGGTCGTCAACGAGTTGGAGAAGATGCCGGACGCGGTATTGTTCATCGACGAGATCCACACAGTCATCGGTGCCGGCGCGACGAGCGGCGGTGCGATGGATGCGTCAAACCTGCTCAAGCCGGCGCTCTCAGGCGGGACAATCCGCTGCATCGGCTCGACGACGTACAAGGAATTCCGCAATCATTTCGAGAAGGATCGCGCCCTACTGCGGCGCTTCCAGAAGATCGATGTGAACGAGCCGACGATCGAGGATACAATCAAGATCCTGGCTGGCCTGCGCTCGGCGTTCGAGGATCACCACAACGTCAAATACACCCCCGACGCGATCAAGTCGGCGGTGGAGCTTAGCGCGCGCTACATCAACGACCGCAAGCTGCCCGACAAGGCGATCGACGTGATCGACGAGGTCGGTGCGATGCAGATGCTGGTGCCGCCGAACAAGCGCAAGAAGACGATCACCCCCAAGGAGATCGAACAGGTCATCGCGACCATGGCGCGCATCCCGCCGAAATCGGTTTCGACCGACGACAAGCTCGCACTTGCCACGCTCGAAACAGATCTGAAGCGCGTGGTGTTCGGGCAGAATGCGGCGATTGAGAAGCTCAGTTCGGCGATTAAGCTGGCGCGAGCGGGTCTACGCGAGCCAGAGAAGCCGATCGGCAACTATCTGTTCACCGGCCCCACCGGCGTCGGCAAGACGGAGGTGGCCAAGCAGCTGTCTTCGATCTTGGGCATCCCGCTCCAGCGGTTCGACATGTCCGAATATATGGAGCGGCACTCGGTCAGCCGTCTGATCGGTGCGCCCCCGGGCTATGTCGGGTTCGATCAGGGTGGTCTGCTGACCGATGCGGTCGACCAGAATCCGCATTGCGTGCTGCTGCTTGACGAGATCGAGAAGGCGCATCCAGACCTGTTCAACATCCTGTTGCAGGTAATGGACAACGGGCGCCTTACCGACCAGCACGGCAAGTCGGTCGATTTCCGCAACGTCATCCTGATCATGACGACGAATGCGGGGGCCAGCGACATGGCGCGCGAGACGGTGGGCTTCGGTAACCTTACGCGTGAAGGCGAGGACGAACAGGCGGTGCAGAAGATGTTCACGCCGGAGTTCCGCAATCGCCTCGATGCGATCGTGCCGTTCGGCTATCTGCCGACGACCGTGGTCGCCCGGGTCGTGGACAAGTTCATTCTTCAGCTCGAGCTTCAGCTGGCGGATCGCGGCGTCCATATCCAGCTCGATGACGAGTCGAAGGCGTGGCTCACCGAGAAGGGCTATGACAAGCTCTACGGAGCGCGTCCGATGGGCCGTTTGATCCAAGAAAAGATCAAGCAGCCACTCGCCGAGGAACTGCTGTTCGGGAAACTGGTCCATGGCGGCGAGGTGACGGTGAAGATGAAGGATGGTGCGCTATCGTTCGCGATTGAAAGTGCGGCGCCGAAAAAGCCCAAGAAGAAGGGGAAGGCTGAACCCGTCTCTGCCAAGTAGCAGCGAGACGGCGTCAAGCTGCGTTTATGAGACCCGGCGGCAGCGCTTGCCGCCGGGTTTTTTTGTGCCATAGCCAGCCACGTTTACCGTTCTTTGCCGAACGCGCTTTACGAGGCATGTCATGGGGATACGGGCATATATGCGGTGGGTCATGGTCTTGCTGCTGTGGACGCTCTGCTTGGTAACTGCACAGCCCGCCGCCGCGACCGCCTTCCCCCTGGCGACCTGTCTCGTCCGCGCAGCACCCGGCATGACGGCGCCGGCCCTGTTCAAGACGCCGGAACGATTCGACTGCACCACCCCACAGCGCCGATTCGGCCCGGGTGATTTCTGGGTCCTGTCACAGCCGCTTCCCGCGGCTCAGCTACGCGGCACCAGCGCGCGTATCGGCAGCATCTGGATGACGCGCATCACGCTCTATGTCCGCTATGCCGATGGTGCGATTCGCCAGGTCGGCGTCACGCCAAAAACCGCCCATGAGATCCTGAACCTCGGCGCCGTCCTCTCGCAACCGCTGCCGCGCCATGACGCGCCACCGGTACGTCTCCTGTGGCATGTCGAAGGCGCCACGAACCTTCGCGGCGTCATCCTGCAGCCGGCACTGGCGGATCATGGCGAGGCGGCGACGACCGAGATCGTGCGCGGCGCACTTTACGGCGCGTTTGCCGGCATGGCGATCGCGCTGATCGTCTACAATCTGGCGCTATGGGGAGCGCTTCGCCAGTCCTTCCAGCCAATTTACTGCCTGCTCGTCCTGTGCCTTCTGGCCTATGTATCGACGTCATCAGGTGCTGCCGGCCAAGTCTTTACGGGCCTCGACAATAACGACCGCCAGCGGCTCAACATACTGTTCCTGGCCGCATCAGCCAGCACAGCACTCCTTTTCGCCCGCAGCTTTTTCGAACGCGCCGTGTTCTCGGGTTGGGTACGGCCGCTCAGCAGTGCTGTGATGGTCGGGCTGGTCGGCATGGCGGGGCTCTGGGTCATGCTCGCCCCACGCGCGATCCATGTTCTCGATACCTGTATGTCGATCGCCTATCTGGGATTCATCGGGGTCGTGGCGATCATCCTGTGGCGCGCGTGGCGCGTCCGCAGCAATTATCTGTGGTTGTTTGCGCTTGCGTGGGGTGCACCGATCGTCATGTCCGGGCTTCGCATCGCCAGCAGCTTCGGGATGGTCGAGCCGAGCCTGCTGGTCGACAATTCGACGGTCATCGCGATGGCGATCGAGGCGCTTCTGTCGAGCACGGCGATTGCCTATCGCATCCTGTTGCTGAGCCGCGAACGCGACGCTGCACGGGAACAGGAGATCGCAGCGCGCCTGCTTGCCGATACTGACCCGCTGACCGGTCTGCTCAATCGTCGCGCCTTCCTGGCACGCGCGATTGGCCGCCCCGGCGAGCAGACGCTGCTGATCGCCGACATCGACCATTTCAAGCGGGTCAACGAAACGATCGGTCATGATGGCGGCGACGAGGTGTTGCGGGCCTTCGCCCGTGCGCTGCGCAGCGCACTGCCAACGGATACACTCATCGCCCGGATCGGTGGCGAGGAGTTTGCCATCCTCGTCGATGCCTCGACATCGGTTTCGGCCTGCGCAATCCGCGACCGTGTCCGCGGCCAGTCGATGCCGTATGATATCACCGTCACCGCCAGCATCGGTACGTGCACCGGCCCCCTGTTGCACGACGCCGACTGGAAGACGCTCTACCGCGACGCCGACCGCGCCTTGTTCGAGGCCAAGGCGGCGGGCCGTGATCGATCGCGAAGCGCGGTCAGCCTCGTCTCGGCCGCCTGAGTGCGGTGCCTGGTGCCGCGGCTTGTCAAAGCGGATTGACGACGTCAGGATGCAGCTTCCCCCGGGAGAATGACGATGCGTAATCGTAAGGCTGCCCTTGCTGTCGCTGCGCTGGTGCTGACGCTCGCAGTAATGCCGCGACCGACGGCGGATATCCGCCTCATCACGCATGACCCGTCCGACCCCGCGCCGCACAGGATGCAGGCTGCCGTCGACCTGGGGCTGATCGGCATATCGGTGCTTTACACCTGGACCGTCGAGCGGCTGCACTAGAATTTGCAGCAAACACGGCGCGCGCCGGCCGCGGCATAGCCTCCGCCGTCGACGCGTCCTTGACCCCCGTCGCGCGCCTGCTCCATAGCAGCACCCATGGAAACGCCGACCGAAGACCTCTCATTCGAAGAGGCATTGAAAGAGCTGGAGACGATCGTGGGGCAGCTCGAGCGTGGCGATACGCCGCTGCAGCAGGCCATCGAGCTGTACGAACGCGGCAACAAGCTGCGCCAGCGTTGTGCCGATCGGCTCGACGCTGCGCAGGCGCGGATTGAAGCGATCCGGCTCGATGCCGAGGGTAAGCCGGCTGGGGTTCGCCCCTTTGCGGCAGGTTGAGCCGCGCATGACGACCTTGCCGCAGTCGCTGGCGGAAGCGCTCGCTGAGGTTTCCGCAGAGATCGACGCGCAGTTCGACGTCCTTCTGGCGATCCCCGAAGATCCGCGTGCGGACCTGTATCGCGCGATGCGCCATGCCGCGATCGGCGGCGGCAAGCGGCTACGCCCGTTGCTTGTTTTCGCGACCGCCAGCCTGTTTGGGGTCGACCGTGCTTGTGCGGCGCGGGTGGCCACGGCCATCGAGGCGATCCATGTCTATTCGCTGATCCATGACGATCTCCCGGCCATGGACGACGACGACATGCGTCGTGGCAAGCCGACCGTGCACAAGATGTTCAGCGAAGCATGCGCGATCCTCGCAGGTGACTGCCTTCACGCGCTGGCGTTCGAGATCCTCGCCGACCCGTCAACGCACCCCGATCCGTTCGTGCGCGCCGATCTGGTGCTCGACCTTGCCAAGGCGTCCGGCCCGACTGGGATGGCCGGCGGCCAGATGATGGATCTCGAGGCGGAGAATGCCCGGTTCGATCTGAACACTGTCACCCGGCTTCAACAGATGAAGACCGGTGCGCTGATTTTGGCGTCCGTCGAGGCAGGCGCCATTCTTGGCAGGATTGCGCCCGAGGGCCGGGTTGGCCTGCGCGGCTATGCGCACGACCTGGGGCTTGCCTTTCAGATCGCCGACGATCTGCTCGACGCCGAAGGCGATGAGGCGGCGGCGGGTAAACGCCTCCGCAAGGATGCCGGTGCGGGCAAGGAGACGTTCCTGTCGCTGCTCGGCGCGGATCGCGCGCGTGAACAGGCCCGCATGCTTGTCGACCAGGCGATCGCACATCTGCACAGCTATGGCCGCGAGGCCGATCTGCTCCGCGAGATCGCACGCTTCGTGCTTGACCGCGACCGCTGACCTCTTCCGGAGACACCGACCATGACGGCAAGCCACGAGACCGTAAGGGTCGGTGTTTACCCGGGTACGTTCGACCCTATCACGCTGGGCCATATGGACATCATCCGGCGTGGCGCGAAGCTGGTCGACCGGCTGGTCGTCGGCGTCACGACGAATGCCTCCAAATCGCCGATGTTTACGATCGAGGAACGCATGGCGATGGTGAGGCGTGAGGTAGACGGCGTGGCCGGCGAGATCCACGTGGTCGCGTTCGATTCTCTGTTGATGGATTTTGCCGAGCGCGAAGGCGCAAAGGTCATCGTCCGCGGTCTACGTGCCGTCGCCGACTTCGAATATGAATATCAGATGGCGGGGATGAACCAGCAGATCAATCCGCGGGTCGAGACGGTGTTCCTGATGGCGGATGTCGCGCTGCAGCCGATTGCGAGCAAGCTGGTCAAGGAAATCGCGCTCTTTGGCGGGGACATAGCTAAATTCGTGCCGCCTGCCGTCAGTGAAGAGGTCATTGCCCGCGTCAATCAGATCGGCCGCAAGGGAAGTTGACGCGCGCGGGACGCCAGTCGGCAGACGATGTTCAGTTTGGCGCAAGCACGGATTTGTTCTAAGCGGCGGGCTTCAAGGTCGGCCCCGGCCTCATGGCCAATGCGAGTAGGGATTTGATGCGCTTTTTCGCCGGTATGTTTGCGATCCTCGGGTGCCTCGTCGCGGCGCCTGCGTCCGCCCAGATCATCGATCCCGCCGTTGCCGGACGCGCTACCCCGCCGTTGACGACGGACACGCAGAACCTGCTGCTGCTTGACCTGTCGACGGGGGGCCGGGTCACGATCTGGCTTCGTCCCGATGTCGCCCCTTTGATGGTCGAGCGCATCAAAACCCTAACTCGGCAGCGTTTCTACGACGGCCTGGCGTTTCACCGGGTGATCGACGGGTTCATGGCACAGGGCGGCGATCCAAAGGGTGACGGCACCGGTGGCTCACCCCTGCCCGACGTCAAGGCCGAGTTCAATTATCTGCCGCACGTTCGCGGCGCGGTGTCCGCGGCGCGTTCGGAAAAGGAAGACAGCGCGAACAGTCAGTTCTTCATCGTCTTTCAGCCGCGCCTCAGCCTCGACAAGAAATATACCGTGTTCGGCCGGGTGATCGACGGCATGCAATATGTCGACGCCATTGAGCGCGGCGAGCCGCCGGCAAACCCCTCGCGGATCCTGCACGCCTATATCGCTGCGGACAGCCCGCCGGCCTATGTCGCCGCGCCCGTTACCCCGCCACCGGCACTGGGCGCGCCTGTAACCCTGCCGGGGACCGGCAGCAGCAAGTCGAGGCCAGCACCGGCGGTCGTTGCAAAGCCCAAGCTCGCCAAGAAGGCCCCCGCGAAGAAGTGAGAGTCCGTTGAACGTCGACCTTTTCGACTTCGACCTGCCGACCGATCGTATCGCACTCCGGCCCGAAACGCCGCGCGATGCCGCACGGCTGTTGGTCTTGGACGGGGATGCAACACGCGACCTGCGCGTCACCGATCTGGCTGGACAGCTGCGTCGCGGCGACCTGCTGGTGTTCAACGACACGCGGGTCATCCCGGCGCAGCTCGAAGGACGTCGTGCTGGGATCGAGCAGGACGGGCAGCTATCGTCCGGGGCGAAGATCGGGGCGACGCTGCACAAGCGCGAAGGGCCGCGACGTTGGCGCGCCTTCATTCGAAATGCGCGCCGTCTGCGCGATGGGGATCCGATCGATTTCGGCAACGGCGTCGTCGCCCGGGCGGTCGACCGGGCAGAAGACGGCAGCTACGCGCTCGAATTCGCTGGCGACGAACCGATCGAACTGCTGCTTGATCGCGCGGGGCGAATGCCCTTGCCTCCCTATATCGCGGCGAAGCGCGCGACGGATGCGCGCGACGCCGAGGATTATCAGACAATGTTCGCCGCCGAGCCCGGCGCGGTCGCCGCACCGACCGCGGCGCTGCACTTCACCCCATCGGTCATGGCGGCGCTCGAGGCTGCGGGCATCGGGAAGGCCACGCTGACGCTGCACGTCGGTGCGGGCACGTTCCTGCCGATGAAGGTGGACGATACCGACGATCACCAGATGCATGCCGAATGGGGCCGGATCGATGCGACCACGGCGGACCAGCTGAACGCGGTCCGCGCCGCCGGCGGCCGGGTGATCGCGGTCGGCACGACATCGCTGCGACTGATCGAGAGCGCGACCGGTGACGACGGCGTCATCCGCCCGTTTGAGGGCGACACGGCGATCTTCATCACGCCGGGCTACCGCTTCAAGGGGATCGATGGCCTGATGACCAATTTCCACCTTCCGCGGTCAACGTTGTTCATGCTGGTATCGGCGCTGATGGGACGCGAGCGGATGCAGGCTGGCTATGCGCATGCAATTGCGGCCAAGTATCGCTTCTACAGCTATGGCGATGCCAGCCTGCTGCTGCCATGACCGGCCCATGTTGATCCCATTGATTCTGGCTTTGCAAGTCGTGCCTTCCGCTGGGATCGCGCAACCGCCCGCAACGATCTTTGCCGAACCGGCCGCAATGCTGATCGCCGCCTGCGATGCGGATCGCGACGCGCGCGTGACCAGGCCCGAACTCGATGCTTGCCTCGCGCGGAGCTTTGCGGGCGCCGAGGGCAGCATGACGGGCAAGATCGGCTATATCGCCTATGCCGACTGGTCGCTGAAATGGCTTGGCGATCGCAACGCCCTGCCCAGCCCCTTCGAAGTCGATCGCGACGGCGACAACGCGATCACCCTTGCCGAGCTTCAGGCCAGATTTGCGCAGTTCTTTCTCCGCTTCGACCGCAACCGGGACGGTGTGCTCGTGCGCGAGGAGCTGCTCACGATCAGGAGCTTTGCCCCCAACGCCCCACCGCGCGGCAAGCGCCGTTAATGGATCATCCCGTGTCCCCTCGTTTCGACTTCACCATTTCTGCCACCGATGGCGCAGCACGCACGGGCCAGATCGCGATGCAGCGCGGCGTGATCCGCACCCCCGCCTTCATGCCGGTCGGCACCGCCGCGACGGTCAAGGCGATGAAGCCCGACGACGTGGCGGCCGCGGGGGCCGACATCATCCTCGGCAACACCTATCATCTCATGCTGCGTCCCGGCGCGGAACGCGTCGCGCGACTGGGCGGGCTTCACGGCTTCATGGGCTGGTCGAAGCCCATCCTGACCGACTCGGGCGGGTATCAGGTGATGAGCCTTGCCGATCTTACCAAGCGCTCCGAGGAGGGCGTGTCGTTCAAATCGCATCTTGACGGCACCCGGCACCTGCTCAGCCCCGAACGGTCGATCGAGATCCAGCGATTATTGGGGTCGAACATCGTCATGGCGTTCGACGAGCTTGTCCCGACGACCTCCACGCGGGAGGTTCAGGCCGCCGCCATGGAACGATCGATGCGCTGGGCGAAGCGATCGCGCGACGCCTTCGATGCAGGCGGTGCCCATGCGGAGAACAACGCGATCTTCGGAATCCAGCAAGGCGCGCTGAATGAGTCGTTCCGCAAATCCTCGGCGGACGCGCTAATCGATATCGGCTTCGATGGCTATGCGGTCGGCGGATTGGCGGTCGGCGAAGGACAGGAGGCGATGTTCGGATGCCTGGATTTCGCCCCCGGACAATTGCCCGCCGACAAACCCCGCTATCTGATGGGCGTCGGCAAGCCTGATGATATCGTGGGCGCTGTCGAGCGCGGAATCGACATGTTCGATTGCGTCATGCCGACCCGGTCAGGGCGAACCGGCCAGGCGTTCACGCGCAACGGGCCGATCAACATCCGCAACGCCCGGTTTGCCGAGGACCAGTCGCCGCTGGCGGCCGACTGTGCCTGCCCGGTCTGCGCCACCTGGAGCCGGGCCTATCTGCATCACCTCGTCCGTGCGGGCGAAATGCTGGGCGCGATGTTGATGACCGAACACAATATCTGGTTCTACGAAACGCTGATGGCAGATCTGCGCGCTGCGATCGCCGCCGGTACATTGACGAAGTTCGCAAATGATTTCCGAGCGGAGTATGGTCGGAAATCGAGTTAGGAGAGTGACGTGACCGACCCCATCACAACGGCTGCCGACGACGATACCCCCAACGAAATTCTCGCCGCAGCCAAGGAAGCAAAGCTTCACGCCGAAGCCGCAGCAAAGGCGACCGTAGAGAAGGCGAAGACCTGGCCGCTTGCGAAGATCGGGCTTGGCGTCGGCATAGGCTCAGCCGCCATCGCCGGCGCGGTGCTTTTCAACCGCTCGCGTACCCAGAAGTAAGGACACAGATGCGCCTCCTCCGCTCCGCCTTGCTGCTTGGTGCAGCCTGTTGTCCTGCAGCGGTGGTGGCGCAGTCCGCTCCTCCAAAGCCCACGTCGAACGTATCGGTAAAGCCGCTCGCCTTCACCGAACGCGTGCTGGCCAACGGCCTCCGCGTCTATGCTATCCGGGACACGGCGACACCCAATGTGTCGGTCCAGGTCTGGTACGATGTCGGGTCAAAGGACGATCCAAAGGGCCGGTCGGGCTTTGCCCATATGTTCGAACATCTGATGTTCAAATCGACCCGCAATCTGGTGTCGGAACAGATGGACCGGCTGACCGAAGACGTTGGCGGGTATAACAACGCATCGACCAACGACGACTATACAAACTATTACGAGGTGGTGCCGGCCAATCACTTGCAGCGTCTGCTCTTCGCCGAAGCCGACCGGATGGCGAGCCTCGTGGTCGAGCCCAAGAGCTTCGCCTCCGAACGCGACGTCGTGAAGGAGGAGCTTCGCCAGAGCACGCTGGCTCGGCCCTATGGCAAGCTGTTCTCGCTCTATTATCCCGCGCTTGCCTATGCACGACATCCCTATGCACGTGGTACGATCGGCAGCCTGGAAAATCTCGAAGCCGCCGGCATCGACGACGTCCGCGCCTTTCATGCAACCTATTATCGACCCGACAATGCGGTTCTGGTCGTCTCGGGCAACTTCGAGCCGGCACAGCTCAATCGCTGGATCGACACCTACTTCGCCCCCATCAAGAAGCCGAGCGGGGAAATTCCTCGGGTAACGGTCGCCGAGCCGGCCCGTACCCAAGCCGTGACGCGTACCGTCTACGAGCCCAACACGCCGCTCCCCGCGGTGCTGATCAGCTATCATATCCCGGCGGACCGCGCTGCCGACATTCCCGCGCTCAGTCTCCTGAAAGCGATATTGTCGGAGGGCGAAAGCTCGCGGCTCTACGAGAGCGTCGTCTACCGCGATCAACTCGCACAGTCCGCGGACGCCATGATCGACAGCAAGCAGTCGACCGGCAATCTGGTCGTCTATGCCATCATGGCCGGGGGCAAGAGCGTCGACGCTGGCGAGGCCGCGCTCAAGCGAGAGATCGCACGGCTGCGCGACGCCCCCGTCACCCCTGCCGAACTGGCCGAAGCGAAGAACGAAATTCTGACAGCGTCGATCATCGCCCGGGAAACCGCCGAAGGAAAGGCGAGCACCCTTGCGTCATCGGTGATCGTGGATGGTGATCCCCGCGCCGCAGACCGCCAGCTCGCGGCCATTGCGCAGGTCACGGCCGCAGATATCCAGCGCGTCGCACGGACCTATCTGGCTGACGCGCAATCCGCGACGATCCGGTATCTCCCGCTCGATGCCAAGCCGGCCGCGACGCGGGTCGCGACGATCGATGTGGCCCCCACCGTCCGCGTCGAGGATCTCAAGGCGCCCGCCAGCGTCGAGATTGTTACCCCCGCCGCCGAAGGACAGCGCATCCTTCCGCCCGCCCCCGGTACACCGATATCGCCGACCCTGCCCCAGCCGATCACGACGCAGCTCGCCAATGGCATGCGGCTTATCACCGTGGAACGGCACGATCTGCCGATCGTCACCGCCTATCTCGTTACCGGTGGCGGCGCGGCAACCGATCCTGCCAATCGAGCAGGCGTGAGCAGCTTGGCGGCCGAGTTGCTGACCAAAGGCACGCGCACGCGGACAGCCACGCAGATAGCGCGCCAGATCGAAGGCCTCGGCGGATCGATCGGCAGCGATGCAGGCAGCGACGGTGCCTCCGTCGACGTCACGGTGAAGGCTGATCAGCTTGCCCCCGCGCTGTCGATCCTCGCCGACGTGGCGATGCACCCTGCATTCGCGCCCGACGAAATCGAACGGGCACGGACGCAGCAGGTCGACGCAGTATCACTCGCGCTCAAGAATCCGGCGCAGCTGGCCGCACTGGTCGCCGATCGGGCGGTTCTAGGCACGTCTGCCTATGGCGCGCCGGTCGGCGGAACGCCGATCTCGTTGAAGGCGATCACCCGGGCCGACATCACCGCGGCCTATGCGCGCAGCTTCAGCCCCGATCAGGCTACGCTCATCATGGTCGGCGACGTCACCGCGGCGCAGGCGATGAGGCTGGCCAACGGCCAACTCGGCCCCTGGAAGAAGACCGGCGCGGCGGCGACACCCGTCATGGCTATCGATTACCCGGCGCCTCGCGTGATCGTCGTCGACATGCCCGATGCGGGCCAGGCTGGCGTCGTCGTCGCCCGGCCGGCGATCGCGCGCACCGACCCCCGCTATTATTCGCTGGCGGTAGCGAACACCGTACTTGGCGGAGGCTTTTCTTCACGGCTGAACCAGGAAATCCGGATCAAGCGCGGTCTGGCCTATGGCGCCGGCAGCACGCTGGACGCGGGGAAGACACAGGGAACGATTGCCGCGCGGACACAGACCAAGAACCCTACCGCAACGGAAGTGGTCTCGCTGATCGCAACTGAACTGGCGGGCATGGGCAAGGCACCCGTATCCCCGGGTGAACTGGAAACGCGCAAGGCGGTACTTGTCGGGAATTTCGGGCGCGGGATCGAGACGACGTCCGGCGTTGCGGGAATTTTGGGATCTTATGTCCAGAACGGCGTCAGCGTCGATGAACTGCAGCAGTTTACGGCAAAGGTTGGCGCAGTTGATTCCGCGTCGGTCCAAACCGCAGCCGCGGCGCTGCTCGATCCCAAAAAGGCCAGTATTGTGGTTGTCGGCGATGCCAGGCAGTTCGCCCCCTCGCTCCGTCAAGCCTACCCGCAGACCGAGCTGATCCCCGAGGCTGCGTTAAAGCTCGATACCGCCGCACTTAAATGACTCTCGTCGGGACGACCGCGGGCATTCGGTAGCGGAACGGTAGGGTTTCCTGCGATATGGCTGGCCGTCTTTGATGACGGTGGCGCAAGGATAGCGGGATTTTGAACACGACGCGCTGGGCCTCCCGGTCATCGAGACGGCGATGGTTGCCGGTGGCCATATCCGGCGTGATCGCGTCGACCGCGCTGTTTGCGCACGCAGCGTTCCGTGACGCGCCAAGGGATGCCGGGACACCTTTGCGTGGCGGCAATGGCGAGGGGCGCCATAGCAATGCCCTCGAGAGCATTCCCGGGGACTTTGGGGCTCCCGTCCCCGGAGTGACGGGAACGACCGCCCTCCCCAAGGTGCCCAGTTCCGTTGATGTTCGTACAGGGGATCCCGGCGTCGTGGCAGCGCGTCCCTTTTCAATGACGGGGACCAGCGCGGCGGACCGGGCGCGGGCGTTGTTCTGCCTGACGACGGCAATCTATTACGAGGCCGCATCCGAGCCCGATGCCGGGCAACGCGCGGTCGCGCAGGTCATTCTCAATCGTGTCCGCCATCCCGCCTTTCCGGCAAGCGTCTGCGGCGTGGTCTATCAGGGGCCGCATTCAGGCGGGGCACCGGCTGCATGTCAGTTTAGCTTTGCCTGTGACGGTGCGACCGCGCGCGCGCCGGCTAGGCTTGCGTGGGTCCGGGCCGAGCGGAATGCGGCGATGGTTTTGGCGGGCTATGTGTATGCGCCGGTCGGGCTAGCAACGCATTATCATACCTATGCCGTCACGCCGCCTTGGAGCAGGAGTCTGGTGATGACGGCGGTGGTCGGCGCACACTTCTTCCACCGGTGGAAAGGCTATTGGGGCACCGCGGCTGCCTTTGACCAGCACTATCTCGGCCACGAGCCGGTGCCAGGTGAGGCCATCGGGGCGGCGTTGGCAGCACTCTCGACCACAGCGCTGCCTGATAGTGCGGGTGGCGCTAGAGGCGATTCAGGTCTGGCTGGAACCGTGCCGGCTACGGTTCCAAAAAGTGCGGCCACTAGTGCGTCGACACCAGTCGAAGCGGATCGATTACCCCCCGCTCCGGAAATCCTCGATAGGTGGAAAGATACAGGCGGGCTGCGCTGACGGTGCGGCGTGTAGCCACGCTCGAACGCTGAATATGGAAACGGCCGCCGATGGCGGCGGCCGTTCTAAGCCGATCCTATTCGGCGGGGATCATCGTGGTATTTGCCATGCGCTCGCCACCGGGGGGGGCGGCTTCGCGGGCGGCGCGCAACGTCTGCGTGCGCTCGGCACGGTTGGCCATGTCATCCCAGGCCTTTTCGGCGCGGCGGCAGCGGTCGCGGACATTGTCGAGCGAGGCGGCATCGCCGTTGCGACGCTCTTCTTCAGCGCGGGCCCGGTAGAATTCTGGATTATCGGCCATGCTGCTGCGCTCCTGAGGACCTAGAGGAAGTAGGCGCGGCGACCAGAGGGGTCGCCGCGCCGCAACCGAAATCAGTCATCGGCGGACAAGTCCGCCGACAGCCTCAGTCGGCCGGCTGGAGGTTCACAGCCGACTGCTTGCCGCGCTTGTCGGGCTCGAGCTCGTAGGTGACGCGCTGGTTCTGGTTCAGCGTCGGCATGCCGGCGCGCTCAACCGCGGTGATATGCACGAATGCGTCGTTGCCACCGCCATCGGGAGCGATGAAGCCATAGCCCTTGTCGGCGTTGAAGAACTTTACGGTGCCAGTGATAGCCATGCGATGGCTCCTTCTTTGTTATGGGGCAATCCGAGGTTCGGACCGCCCGATGCCGCGGAGCAGGGAAAGAAGGAGAAAGGTGCCGCAAAGCGCCAAGAACCGTCGATATGCGACTGTAGCAAATCTCCATATGGGCCAGACGACCCGAAATTGCAAATCTGGCGGTGTTTTTAGACGACCATTACCATCAGAAAGTCCTCCCGCAGCACCAAGACCGGCGGCGTAACATATCGCCGCCGGCCCCGGTCATTAGCGGCAGCGTGCCGGGGTGTTGCCGCGATCGACCGCGCGTCCGGCGAGCGCGCCGCCGGCGGCGCCGAGCACGGTGCCGAGAAGTCCCGAACCGCCGGGCGCGATCACGTTGCCGAGCACGCCGCCGGCCACGCCGCCGACGATCAGACCGGTCGTCCCGTCGTTGCGGCGGCAATAATAGCGGCCGTCATTGCCGCGATAGATGCGGTCGTTGTTCGACAGGCGGCGTTCGCGGTAGCGGCGGTCGTCGCGGTAGTAGCGGCCGGCGTCGTAGCTGCCATAGGCGGGGTCGGGCCGGTTATAGTCATAGGACCGATAGCGCGGGTCGACGCCGTAGCGGTCGCCGCCACCGCCGACGCAGCCGGCGATCAGGGTGGAGGCGGCCATAAGGCCCAGCGTCATAGCGCGCATTTCGTGTCCTTTCAGAGGGCTGTAGGTATCACCTCAATGCTCGGCGCCGGCCTTGGTTGCCGGCGCCGATGCACTCAGTCCTGCAGACCTGCGGGGACGGTGCCGCCATTCTTGGCCAGTTCGCGCATCACGGCCTTGTGCAGCCAGATGTTCATCTCCGCGCTGCCGTCCTTCGCGCCGGTATAGCCGAGCTCGGTGGCGAGTTCCTTGCGGTTGTCGAGGCTGGAGTCGAGGTCGAGCAGCTTCATCAGGTCGACGATCGAGCTGCGCCAGTTGAGATCCGAATTCTTGCGCGACGCCATGCCCGAGAGCACCGCCTCGACATCGACCGGCTGGGTGGCGGCGGGGGCGGTCTGTGGGGCGGGTGCCGCCGGGGCAGCGGGGGCGGGCTTCGGGGCGATGGCGGCGGGGGCCGGCGCGGGTGCCGGGGCGGCGGGCTTGGGGGTGCCGAAATGGCCGCTGCCGAGCGGGCCCTTTTCGCCGAAGATGGCGGATTTGATCTTGCTGAAAATGCTCATGAAATTCTCCGTGGAAAAACTGAAATCAGGTGACCGGCAGCGTCGCGGGACGCAGCGAGTCATATTCCGCCTTGGTCGGGACCGCGGTGGGATCGGGGCGGAAGGCCTCCGGCGCGCGGTCGGCGGGGCCGGGATGCGGGCGGGCGGGCGGGGGCGAGATCGGGGGCGGCATGCTCGGCCGGCTTGGCGGGTGCGCGGCGCAGCCAGGCCGCGAGCAGCGCGCCGCCCAGGCCGAGCGCGGCGACCCCCGCGGCGATCGCGGTGCGGCCGAAGGTCTTGGGCTTGCGGTGCGGGTGACGCACGGGGGTTGGCATGACGAATGTCCTGGTTGTTGCGCAGCCTCAACGGCTTGCGTGCAACCCTGTTCCCGGATCGAGGCCGGGTTCGGCACCGGAACCGTCGCCGGGATCCGCCGACGCGGCGAGCTGAACCGTCAGGGCGGCGATCCGCGTCGTGACGCGCGCGAACCAGCGGTCGCGATCCTGCCGCTCCGACGCCGCGAGCGACGCGCGCGACAGGTCCTGCGCCGCGTCCATCAGCTCGGCCTCGGCCGGCGTGAGCGCACGGGCATAGTCGTCGTCGCCATAGTCGCCGATCACCGCGCCGGCGAACCCCGCCGGCGGCGGGAAGCGGGTGCGCCACGCGCCGGTCGCCGCGCAGCGCCAGACCGGCGGGTCGAAACCGGGCAGCGCGCGCCCGACGTCCCCCGCCTCCGCATAGTCATCGTCGTCGTCATGATCGTCGTCGTCCTCCTCCGCGGCCGAATGTTGCGAATGTTGAGACGCCAGCGCGGTTTCGTCGTCCCCGGCGGGAGGGGGCGCGGGGGGCGGCGGGGCGAGCGCGACCATCCCGGCGGCCTCGGCGCGCGCCCATTGCTCGCCGCTCCAGCCGGCGCGTGCGGCGGGATCGAGATCGGCGATATCGACCTCGGCCGCGGTCGCGACGCCGGTGCGGACGAGCCGGTCGGCGGCGGCGAGCGCGTAGATCGGCCCGAGATCATGCGCGTCGGCCCCCGCGGCATCATCGGCGCCCCCTGCCCCGGCCCCGGCCCCGCCGGTCCGCCGCGCGAGGAACAGCCCCGCGCGCGCCGCGCCCTGATCGCGCCCGACGAGATCGAGATAGGCGTCGAATTCCTGCGCGACGAGCCGCGCGGCCTTGGCATCGGCATCGGGCGCGCTCTCCGCCTGGCGATCGAGCCGGGCGAGCAGCGCGAGGCCGAGCCGGTTGTCATATTTGTGGCGGGTGATGACCGTCTCGCCGCGGACGATCGTGTCGACCGTCCCCTCGAGCGCGCGGACGAGCAACGTCTCGGCGATCGAATCGCGCGCGACGAGCGCGGCGGCGCGCCAGCCGAGCGCGAACACCGCGCCCTTGGCGGTGCGGCGGAACGCATAGGCCGAGGTGGCGGACAGGCCGACGCGGCGCGCGGCGACATCGACCCCGTGCCCCTCGGCGAGCGCCTCGAGAAAGCGGCGCTGGTTGGCGGCGGACCAGCCGTCCTGGCGGCGCGAGCCGCAGGCGGCGCCCGGTGGCATGAGCTCGAGAGCGTCGGGCGCGGGCTGGTGCGGGTCGGGGTCGTCGCCGGGCGTGTCCGGGTCGGCGGACGCGCGGGGCGGTGCCGCGGCGTCGGGCGTGTCGAGGGCGTCGTCGTCCTCCTCCTCCGCGCCGCCGGTGACGAAGGTGGTGGGCGGCGAGGCCATCACGGCCGTGTGGCGATCGTCCTTGCGGGGATAGCTCGCGGGGGCGCCGCCTCCGGGGACGATCGCGCGGGGGACCGACAGACCGGCGCCCGGGACGGCGGGGCCGGGCTGCACGCGCAGCCGCGCCGGGGTCCCGCCCCATCTGGGGGTGTCGGCGGTCGAGGTGATGCGGGGCTTTATGGGCTCGGGCGCGTAGAGCGCGGCATAGTCGGTGCCGGGGACCGTCGCGAAGGCCGGTGGGCGGGGCGGCGTGTCGGAACGTTTGTTCACGGTTTGATCCTATCCCGAGGGGAGAGGACCGATCAGATATGCTGAAACGGGGGTAGTAGGACAGCCCCCCGGGGCGGTCATTCCGTACCATTGGGCGAGGTGTTTCGTGCAATTCGGCGGCCGGGCGGCGGTGGGGGGCCGGATCGGGCGGCAGAGACGGCGCGACTCGGCCGAGGGGTTGCAGGGTCGGGCCGTAGGGAACGGTGCGGCTCGACCGGTCTGTGCCGGCGAAGATCGGGATGCTCGAAGAGCGCGTGGTCGTGATATTATGGGTCGATGCCGAGGACGGTCGGCGCGTCATCTCGATGAGGAAGGCCAATGCCAGAGAACGCAAACGGTTCGCCCGCTACCTTACTTGATCCGAACGACGACGCGCCGGAACTGACCGACGAGATGTTCGAGATCGCCGAGTTTTCGATCGGCGGCACGGTGATCCGGCCGGCGACGGGCTATCTGGAGCCGACCGGCGTCGTGAAGGGCCGCCCTCCCTTGCGCGACCGTGCCACGCAGCAGGTGACGCTGCAGCTCGATCCCGACGTGCTGGCGAAGTTTCGCTAGGGCGGGCCGGGCTGGCAGGGGCGGATCAATGCGGCGTTACGCGCGGCGGCGGGGTTAAGTTGAGCCAGCGCTATTAGTGGGTTGTTAGCGAGACCTCACGTACCTCCATATTGTAAACGCTAGTTCTATGCTGTAAGAACGAGTCGTGAACACTGGAGATAATATTATGCCGCTGGTGACCTTTGGAAACTACGAGTATATTCCAGTACTTGCGAGCACAGAGGTCGAACGGCTAGCGTACGGGCATTTAAGGCCTGATACGCGAGCGGGCATTCTGCCGTTATTCGAATTGACAAGACACAGAAGCGCAGAGACTCTCCAATCTTCGATCGAACTTGTCCAGAGCACAGTCGATCTCCCATTTTTACTCGATCTAGATAAGCGATATGCTCCGCCGCCTTATCAATCGGCAAATCCGACCAATCCTGCTGCAGAGCAACTACGCATCACTCGTGAAACACAAGAGAATGATGCATACAACGCATATCTTTCTTCATTGCTCGCCCCTAACAACGGCTTTGAGCGCTGGCGACATATCTGCGCTATGTTCCCAAATGCAGTTCCTGTTATCCAGTTTACAGATCCAGCGGCACAACAAAATGCCATATTACGTCAAGCAGCACTGCTTGGACATGGAGGCAACAGCGTTGCGCTAAGAATGGGACGGATTCAGCACGAAGAACTGCTGACGATTGCAACCCGAATTTTAGCGACTTTCCCAGAAAGCGGCCAACTTTTACTAATCCTCGACTGTGGCCAAGGCCGTCGCGGCGTCGCTGAGAAAACCCAGTGGGTCCTTGACTGTCTAGCAAGCATATCCGCGAAGATAGAACCTGAGCAGATGATGGGTCTATCTATCGTGTGCATGAGTAATTCATATCCTCAGATGAATCATACCGGGTTGCGGGCGGTACCTAATTGCGATCGTCAGATATGGGAGGCAGCGTACGAGCAATTTCCGTTTCATTTTGGCGACTACGCTGCATCGCCACGTTTGCCAAACCTTAGCGCTTTTCTGCCACGTAAATTCCGAGCGACCGTAGTTCACTCCCGAAACGATCAATGGCTAGTTCACCGACACGAGAACTCAGATGATCCTCAGGGGTGGATAGTTGGGTCGCAGGTTATAACTAATGACGCCGCGTTCGCTGCGATAGACTCTTGGAGCGACAACGGAATTATAGCTGCTGCAGGCGGGAACATTGCGGGTATGGATACGCCTCGCCCATGGCATGCAAGCCGGATTGCCGGACACATCGATCGGCAATTTAGCTATCAGCCAGACTA
>NZ_JPDP02000060.1:0-21121 GCF_000732685.2 Sphingomonas sp. STIS6.2 | reverse complement strand
GGCTGGAGTTGGACTCTATGGAGCAGCTTGGTGCGCTAGGAGCGCTGGCAGAGGCGTTCGACCTCGACGACAGCCTGTTGAGCAACGATCCGCCACAGACGGTAGGTGCCTGGGTTGATTGGGTCATGCACGCGCACGCCGAAGGCAATGGACAGATGACGGTAGCCACCTCTGGATCGACCGGCATCCCGCGTCCGTGTGTGCACGACGTTGCTGCCTTGCTTGATGAAGCTGCATTCCTGGCGACGCAGTTCAGCGGACGCCGCCGGGTGGTGGCGATGGTACCTGCACATCATCTGTATGGGATGATCTGGACCGCCTTGTTACCCGACGCATTGGGCGTTCCAGTGGTGGTGCGCACGATCGGCGCGCCCCTTGGGCTGACAGCCGGCGATCTCGTCATCGGAGTACCGGAGCAGTGGCAGGCGCTGGTCCGCATAGTCCGGCGCTTTCCGGCGGATATCATAGGCGTCAGTTCGGCCGGGTCCCTGAACGATTGTGTCGCGGCAGGATTGTCGGCGGCCGGTCTAACACGACTGGTTGATATCTATGGTTCGTCGGAGACCGGCGGTATCGCAATGCGCGACGCGCCGGCGGACGGATATGATCTGCTTCCACGCTGGCGGCTATCGGAACACGGGAAAGAGGATTGGCGGCTTGTCGACCGCCACGGCCGGTTCTGCGACCTACCTGACTACGTCGAGCGCATCGGTGAGAGCACTCTACGGCCGGTCGGTCGGCGCGACGGTGCCGTGCAAGTTGGGGGACGTAATGTCTGGCCCGAGCGGGTGGCGAATACGCTGCGGACGGTGGGCGGCGTAGCAGATGTCGCGGTGCGGCTACATGCGCAGGGGCGACTGAAGGCGTTCGTCGTGCCGGATCCGGATCGCGATCCGGCCCAGCTGTTGGCGCTGATCGAGCAGGTCATGGTCGCTCGCCTGGCCGATCACGAGCGACCAAAAAGCTTTCGTTTTGGACCGGCGTTACCGCGCAATTCAATGGGAAAATTGGAAGACTGGGCATGATGCATTCACCGATCACCGCGGCGGACATAGCGCCCAGGACGCCGCTGACGATGGCGAATGCGTGCCGGGGCTGCCGAACGAGCGCACCGCTCGCGATGGCGATCACAATGGCGTTCCAGCCGATCGTCGATATTGAGACCGGATCCGTCTTTGCCTATGAGGCGCTGGTCCGTGGGGCAGATGGCCGGTCGGCGGGCGAAGTGCTGTCCAGCGTTGAAGCCGACATGGTCTACAAGTTCGATCAGGCGTGCCGGGTAAAGGCGATCGAGTTGGCCGGAGAGCTGTTCGCCCCTGAGGGCGATACAAAACTGTCCATCAACTTCATGCCCAATGCCGTTTACGAGCCGAACGCCTGCATCCGCGCCTCGCTGGCCGCTGCGCGTCGCGTCGGGTTTAATCCCAGCCGGCTGATGTTCGAGTTTACCGAGAACGAGCGGATGGTCGACGTGGGCCATGTTCGGCACATCATCGAATCCTATCAGGCACGCGGCTTTACCACCGCGATCGACGACTTCGGGGCTGGCTATGCCGGGCTCGGCTTGCTCGCGGACCTACGTCCAGACATGCTCAAGCTCGCCATGGCACTGATCCGCGGGATTAATAATTCAGCAGCCCGGCGGACTATCGTTGCAAGCGTTGTGAAGATGGCTGACGAGCTTGGTATCAGCTGCATTGCCGAGGGGATCGAGACTAGGGCAGAATTAGAGACTTTGCGTGAGATTGGCCTTCGCCTTTGCCAAGGATACCTGCTTGCGCGTCCGCAAATAGAAACCTTGCCGCTGATCACCCTAGTCTCATAGGCCGTCCATTTTAGCCATCGCCAGGTCCCCTGTTCCTCATCCGACCTAAACTAGTTTTAAGACGCACTTTGACCCATTGTCGCCCGGGAGCGGATGGGCGGGTTTCGAATAGGAAACGGCTCTTTGTCGCGCTAGCTGTTAAACTCGACGCGCTGATAGATTCCTCTACGTGCGCGACCCGATGGATGCCCAATCAAGATATGTTCGCCTGTTGCGGGATGACCGGTCACGGACCTGACCGGCCTGTGTGCCCGGCTTGACAATTGTGCGACAAACAGGTGTTTTACGCCATCTAAGCTACCTGCTGGCGCATACTTTCGCTCGATAACAAAGCTGGTCGGGTATACCTCGTCACAGTTTGCAAAGGTCATCACTGCCGTGTTGGGAGAAGCCGGAAACTACCAAGCACGCGGCTGCCCACCGACCCGCTTAGCTGCAGCAGATTCTATCTCGTTTAAGTCGGCTTGCGTCAGAGCGCCGGCTGCGAGCATCTTTCGCATCAACTCGTCCAATAGGGCCGCAAGGAAGTGTATTTCACGTCGTTCTGAACCCGTGTCTTCGCCCTCGGTGTTCACTTCCATGCGCCGTTCCTTGGTTCGCCGTGCACTTTAGACACGGCCATTAACGTCCGCCAGGCGAGCATGTTGCACACCCCGCGTCATAAATCCGGGCAAACCTTCTCGTCGCGGAAGGATCTACGTCACTCAAAACGTCGGACATAAATACGTGGTTTAGGAGTGTATCTGAGAAGTTCGACCTGTCGTCACTGACTGATGCACGACAGAAGGATAACCTCCGACGACCGCCTCTTGATCGTCTCAAGACGCGATCGCCGATCCTGCCTGTGACGACTTACGAGTTTCTTCCGACAGGGCGTTCGATCATGTTTGCATCCTCCCGGATCATCAGCCGTCCGCTCGCGCCCGCGCAAACAGCCGTTTAAAGTCACTTGTCTCGATCGCTCCCATCGCCAGCATACGTCCGGCAAGATAGCCGGGGTGCCGGTCAGACAGATCGAATAGGCCTCTTGGCCGTTTGCACGCAAGCGCGCGGCGACGACTTCTGCATGTAAAGCAAGCCACGTCGTCGCGCGCTGCCAGTCCCCTCCAGCACTGGTAACGGCGTCTCGCAGCATGTCGTCGTCGATGATACGACTGTCGGTCATCAGTTGCCGATAAATGGCCGGATAGATCCCCTGTTCGGCACAGGCGAGCGCGATGCTCGCAGCACGTTCGGACGGTGGACCGAAGATTGGCCAGTCCTTGTAAATGACCCTAACCTTGCCATCGCGTTCCACCGCCTCTTCCAAAGCGTGGAAGGCATGACGGCAGGCGGGGCAGCGGTAATCGGTGAAGACGGCAACCCGGAGCGTCGCATCGGCTGGACCTTGCTCGGGTGAATTTCCACTGGTCAGGATCAGGTCGGCGGTCGGCCCAACATCCCGACCGATTGGAGCCGTGCGACGCAGCACCTGCGCGACTGCCCAGCCAGCCACCACGACAGC
Source organism: Sphingomonas sp. STIS6.2 (assembly GCF_000732685.2). NCBI lineage: Bacteria > Pseudomonadati > Pseudomonadota > Alphaproteobacteria > Sphingomonadales > Sphingomonadaceae > Sphingomonas > Sphingomonas sp. STIS6.2. The sequence goes on along the minus strand of NZ_JPDP02000060.1, from coordinate 17,792 downwards.
CCCAAGTCCTACCGCCTGCCTCCGATTAAGTGGCTCTGGCATGTTCAACTCCTCCGAGGCTTGCTGAAAGCCGCTGCGACTAGACGGCGTAAAGTCGGCAGATCGATGGCCCCGGCTACCACTTGCGCGCCGATGAGCAGTGATCGTGTCCCGTTGCATGAGCCGAATGAGCCTTGGGCCGGCATTCGGCCAGCTAATCGCAAATTGGCTCGGGCGGCAGTGGGAGATGTTTAGCCGCAATATTTTGCCGGGGCCGGCCTTGCTTGTGCGTCGGCGAGTACACGTCGCTCATCTACGGCCTCCTTACATAGCCTGATTCAGATCGAGCCTCTTGCATCAATGGGTCCGGTACAATTCGCGATCGCATCAGTGAAAGGGCGCAAAAACGAGCGATAGGGTTCGGCCACGCCAAGTCCATCCGTATTTATAGGACGACGCACCTGAAGGCCGCTGGCGGTACTGACGCGGCGCTTGTTGAGATGTGGCGTATGCACCGCATCTTCCTCGCCAAGTCCGCAATGCGAAATAATGTTCGACGTCCAGAGTGCCGGTTTCCCCACCATGTCGGCAAAGGGAACGATCAACAGTCGGTCACCAAGCCGTCGCTTCCAGAAGGCCATCAGTTTTGCTTCGAGTTCAAAATGGTGCGCAATGTCGTCGAGATCGAAACTCCACCCGACTCCGTGGATGAAGAAGGTACGGAAGCAGGACCACGCGTTATCCAGTGGATCGCGCTGCATCCAGATGAGCGGGACGTTGGGGAAGATCGTCGCGATTAGGCCTAGGTAGCGACTGGCATCAATGGTCTTGTCGACGATCCGTCCGGCAGATCCGGCGCGCTCCGTCAGCAGATGCAGGTACAGGTCGCCGAGCGCGATAAGCGTGCCGCCCCCGGCGAGATATTGATCAATGGCGTGGCCTGATACGCCACCGGCAGTGACGGCTACATGCTGGATGACGTTAAGTTCTCCGCCGTCCTGCACCTGACTGTGGCTTGCGAGTATATGTTCAACGAGCGTTGTCCCCGACCGAGGCAGGCCCGTGACGAAAATCGGGCGGTCGGTATCGGCGGTCGCATGCGTTTGCATTCGCTTGAAGAATTCCGCATCGAAGCCAGTCATCGCGGAAAGTGCATTGGCGGCGTTGGCGTCACGACTATACGGTGTCTCTGATTTCAGTAACGCGGCACCTCGCAAATAGGCCGAGAACGCGGCTGCCGGATCCTTGCGGTCGGCATGCAGCTTACCACGTGCGTAGCAATATCGGGCCAGGTCGGCGGGACCCTGGCGTTCAGCGGCAGCAGCTTCGGCGAGCATTTGTTCGGCCATCCTATCCTCTGCAAGATTTCCCGTGCTGGCGAGCGAGAGCCAGGCGGGTCCCCACCCGGGGCGATGTTCCAGCGCATTGAGAAGATGCCCGCGCGCGGCGTCGGAATGCCCCAGCGTCAGCGCAATGTTGCCCAGAACATAGGCATGGCCTGCGCGGTCAGGTACATTTTCGGGAAGCTGGATCAATAGATCATGCGCATCCTGCTGCCGGTGGGCCTGTGTCAGAAGCACGACCTTTGAATACCGCGCCATAGCCGGGTTGGCGGCTGAAGCGATAAATGCATCGATTGCGCGAAGTGCCAGCGTATATTCGCCACTGACCTGCATTAGATGTGAAATTGTCTTCCAATGCTCGCCAATGGGGGCTTGCTCATCAAGCAGTGTTACCACGGCGCGATTCGTCGACACGCGATCACGACGGCTCAGCGCTGCTTTCAATTGCGCCAGCCTCGCCGTCAACTTCAAGTTTATGGTTGCGGGCATTGTCGCTGGTCTATCCTCTCATGGCGCCGAAACCACGCCCCTCTATGCATGGCCGATGCATTTAAATCACACAACTGACCCAACCGTGCAAACGTGGTTTTGGGCGTTGACAAAGCCGCTGCCGACCAACAGGATCGAGTTAACATGCTGTTAATCATAAGCGCCGCGCACGACGCTTCGGACATATTTTTGGGGTGTGAATATGCGGGCTAAAAGTCTTTTTGAGTACGGCGCGGCGATGATTGCCCTGATCTCTGCTCCTGCAGGCGCTGCCACGATTAACCTCATCGATCTGGGCGGCGTAACTGGTTCCAAATCGGAAATGGGCTTCCAGATTGCGGCTTCCTATTGGGGGTCGATGTTCACCAATACAGCCGTCATCAATCTGGGGGTCGGCTTTTCCGCGCTTGCACCCGGCATCATCGGATCGACCGGCAGCACGCGAGCAGATTATTCGATCGCGAACTGGGAAGCGGGGGTCAATTCGACAAAGAGCGGATCGTATATCGATCAGAACATCGTGCTTCCGACGCTGACCAACGGCGCGGCGAGCTTCATCACTAACGGTACGACGACGGTCGACGGTGTGACCAACGATGACTTGAGCAATCTGGCGTACAACAATGGGGCGACAACAAGCAGCCGGACATTGTATCTGAATACGTCGGTCATCAAGGCGATTGGCGGCGATACCGGTTTGTCATCGACGACCCGCGACGGTAACGTGACGTTCAGCAGCGATTTTGGTTTCGACTTCAATCCAACCGACGGCATATCGGCAAACACCTTCGACTTTATCGGGGTGGCCATTCATGAGATCGGTCATGCGTTGGGATTTGTCTCGGGAGTTGACTTGCTTGACGTCTACGGGATCGGCGACGGCCCAGGGTCGGGTGCTTTGGGTTACAGCCTGAACGATACGTCGATTTACAGCGCTCTGGACATGTTCCGGTACAGCGCCGATCCAACCGACATCCTGTTGGGGTCGGCTCCGTCACTTGATCTCTCGGTCGGGGGGATGAAGTATTTCTCGATCAATGGCGGCAATAGCGCGCTCTTCGACAACACGTTTTCGACGGGTCGTTACAATGGTGACGGGCAACAGGCGTCGCATTGGGAGGACGCAGAAGCCTGTAGCGTGGGCAACGGAATCATGGATCCGACTTTCTGTTATGGCCAAACAGGCGAAGTTACCGGCCTTGATCTGGCGGCGTACGACGCAATGGGCTGGAATCTGAGCAAGGACGCCTTGGCCTACGGGTCGGTGTCGACGGCGGCGATCTACAGCCAGTTTGCGCCTAGTGTCCCCGAGCCGTCGACTTGGTCGATGATGATCTTTGGGTTCGGGCTTGCCGGCGGGGCAATGCGGCGACGGGCGCGGAAGATATCGGTGCGCACTCAATTCAAAACTAAATAGTATTCGTAATCTAGCTGCCCGTATCTATATTTTGTTGTGCGCCGATACGACTAGCCTGTCTCGTCCTCGACAGTAGGTATCGGCTATCCGACTCGCGGGAAGAAGAGGCGCGCCGGACGAGGCTTAGTAATCTGACGTAAAGACATCGATCAGAATTTCGAAGCAGACTAACAAGTAGCGGGCAGCGGCTGGGCCAGATGTTCGCAAGATAACAGCGAGCGGCATCGTCGAACGGGATGATGCGGTCCGGCAGGCTTCAGAAGGTCATTCTGCAAGCGACCTCAATCGCGCTTCGGCCTTGGTGGCACGAACGGCGCAGGCATTCATTATAGCCTCTGCTTCTTTGCCCGAGAGTCGTCGATTTTGCCGGACAAGAGCGGCTTTAACCTGGATTGGCGGACGAGAATCAAGCCGTCCCATGAAATAGGCGCCCACTGACGCCCCGATCTGGCGGCCTCGCGGATTCTTTGATCCAGAGACCAAGGCATTGCTTACCATCACACAGCGGATTTCGTCATTGACGGTTTGGGCGCTCGCGCTGGCTGGCAACCCGATCGCGGCGACCGCGACCAAGGCAGCGGAACCCAAAAGATTGAGGGATCTTAAAGTCATTTTTGGAGCTCCATTTCCGGCATCTGGTTCGTGCGGTATGCCAGAAATGGCAAATGTCCGTTAGCGTGAACGAATGTATAGTCGTCGACTTAGCAATCCGACAATTCTAAAGTGGAGGGAGTATGGTCGATATAGCGGGCTGGATCGCGCTGATAGCGACGTGTGTAGCCGCGCTGATGACGGCCTCGAACCTGGGCGCGCGCGTCACCGGTTGGGGCTTCGTGCTCTTTACCGTTGGTGCAGCAGCCTGGACTATTGTTGGTGTGGCCGCGGGGCAAACCCAATTGCTCTTCTCAAACATCTTTCTGGGCGTTGTCGACGTTTTGGGTATGTGGCGCTGGTTGGGGCGGCGCGCCCGTATCAGTGATGCCGCTGAAGCCGAGGTAGCGCTCAGCAGGCAGCATGACGGCAACAACCTTTTTTCCATTGCTAAACTTGACGGCTTGCCAATCGCGGACGCCGAGGGGAATGTGGTGGCACATGGAGTAGATGCCCTCGCTGCCTGCTTTGACGGGCAGATTAACTACCTTATCGTCCGTTTCGGCGGTGTGGGGGGCGTCGGCGAGACGTTACACCGCCTGCCATGGAGCAAGGTGCGGATGACCGAAAGCGCGTTGCGGACGGATCTAACGGCAGTCAAGTTGGCTCAACTGCCGTTGGCTGAACGATGACCGGGGATATGGTCAGCGGCGTGGCGAACTAGCTTGGTTGACCGATCGCCAAAGCATGGAACGCCATCACCTCTGCCTCCTTTGCCGAGAAGGGTGTTCCAATTGGATCAGCGGGGCGGATTGCCATTCCCCTTGCTGCTGATGACGAGGCGGAGCGCGAGGTGGCGATGGCGGCAATCGATGCCCCCTTCCATGCGCGCGCTGCTCCGGGGCTAAGGCGCTGTGCGCAGGAGATAATTCATGAAAACAGCGTCGGTCGCCCTTCTCTACCAAGCGCTTCCACCACCGTTGATCGACGGGCTGCGAAAGGACGCGAAGCCGGGCGGATATTCAAATAGCGGCGCCGACATTGCTTTCGCCTTGCGGACGGCAGGCGTGAACGTTGGCACACCCGCCTCCGCGCCAGACCCTTCAAAGGCACTCGACTGGGTATTCCCGGACACGGCCGAGAGCATCCGAAGCGCAGGCCCAGCCGGCGCATCGGTCCTGTGGGCGAACACGGTCATGTTCGAAGGGCATCCGCTGGAGACGGCCATGGTCGACTTCGACATCGTCGGGCAGCTTCCCGCGGCGATGCAGGCGTTCGACGACAAGTTCCGGACCAACCTCCTTCTTGTCAAGGCTGGCCTCCCGGTAGCGCAATCATTTCTGCTTTCGGGCACGGCGAAAGAGAACGTCTGCGTGCTCGCCGACGTCGAGGACGCGTGCGCCTCCCGCGGCATGTCCTTTCCGATGATCGTCAAGCCGGTGCGCGGACGTGGCAGCCAGGGCGTGACCCTGGTAGAAAGCCTCGATGCCCTGCGCGATGCCGCGACTGCGTTGATCAAGGCCGCCACCTTCGGCGACATGCTGATGGTGGAGGAGTTTCTTGGCGGTGACGAGATGACCGTCACCGTCATGCCGCCCGCGTCTCCGCGTTCAGACGGTTCGCGGGCATCGACGCACTGGGCCTTGCCGCCCGTATACCGCTTCGATCAGCGCGGCGGAGTAGCACCGTATAACGGCGACGTTCCGGTTACCGCCAACAGCATCGCAATCAGCCCCGAGCAGCTCCGCAATCCCGCGATCGCGGCCATGATCGACAGCTGCGTATCGGCAGCCGCGCTGGTCGACGCCCGCACCACAATCCGAATAGACTGCCGGGCCGATCGCCATGGTACGTTCAAATTGTTCGACCTTAACATGAAACCCAACATGACGGGGCCGGGCCGCCCGGGGCGCGAAGATCAGGATTGCCTCTCGGCAATCGCCGCCCGAGCCAAGGGCTGGAGCTACGTCGATCTTCTGCTGGCAATGTTTTCTGCCAAATGGACGTTTGAGCCATCGGACAGAGTTTAGCTGCACAGGCCCTTTACTTGGCGAACACGCTCCTGGCTTACGGCTTCCGGCAAGACTTACAATTAGGACGTTCAGCGTGTCCTTGGTGCTCTGCAACTTCAAACGCTTGTTCAGGGAGCCTACGGTCACTGCCGGCGAACGAGATTTGCCCCGTGATTGATCGAACGCTGTCTGCGGGTCAAAAAGCCAATCTCCCCATAATTCACCTCTCGTGAGCCGACGTTTGTGCGTGCCGGCAGGCATGGTCACCAGCAGATTGTCGACCTAGATGGCGGCGATGATCGATAAGCAGACTTCCTCCTCCATGAGTCCCGGCGAGTTTGTCGCGTTCGTCGCCGCGCTGATGGCGGTCAACGCCTTGGGCGTGGACCTGATGCTGCCTGCGCTCGCCGACATCGGCCATCAGCTTGCCATCACGACGGCCAACCACCGACAGTGGATCATCACGGTCTACATGCTGGGCTTCGGTGCGGGACAGCTCGTCTACGGGCCTCTAGCGGACAGATATGGCCGCAGGCCGATCCTGCTTGTCACCCTTGCCGGCTTCGTCGCAGCCAGCATCTTCGCCGCAGGGTCGCAGACGTTCCCCGCCCTTCTCGGCGCGCGCGTGCTCCAGGGCCTCATGTCGGCATCGACCCGTGTACTTGCGGTCGCGATCGTGCGGGACCGCTATTCGGGTCGCCAGATGGCGCGCACGCTCTCGGTCGCCCAGATGATCTTCTTCCTGGTACCGATCATGGCGCCCAGCCTCGGCCAGGTCCTGCTGGCCTTCGGGCCCTGGCGCTTCATCTTCTACGCGCTGGCGACCTTTGCGGCCGTCGTCCTTACCTGGTCCGCGCTCCGCCTGCAAGAATCCCTGCCGGTGGAACGTCGTTCTCCCTTGTCGCGGGCTTCGCTCGGCCGCGCCTACCGGTTGACGCTGACGAACCGCTTCTCCGCCGGCTATGCCGTGGCGGCGTCGATGACGTTTGGCGGCATCATCGCCTTCGTCTCTTCCGCCCAGCAGATCTTCGTCGATGAGTTCCATGCCGGTGAACGCTTCACGATGCTGTTCGCCGTCTGCGCCTTCTCAATGGGCTGTGCATCCTTTGCCAACAGCCGCCTCGTCGAGCGGCTTGGCACCCGGCTCATCTCCCAGTCCGCCTTGCTCGCCCTGATCGCGCTGTCGCTGCTTCACCTCGTCGTGATCGGCGTCGGACGGGAATCGCTGGAGACGTACATGCTGTTCCAGGCACTCAGCATGACCTGCATAGGCCTGTGCGGGTCGAACTTCGGTGCCATGGCGATGGAACCGGTAGGGCACATCGCCGGTACGGCGTCCTCGATACAAGGCTTTATCACCAGTGTCGGTGCGGTGGTCGTCGGCTCCATTATCGGGCAGGCCTATGACGGAACAACCTATCCGCTGGCCGTCGGTTATCTCGCGATCGGCGTTGCAGTTCTGGGTGTCGTTTTCTTCACGGAAGGACGAAGCCTATTTCGGGCGCGGCATGCGGGTGACAAGTCAGGGCACGTCTAGACCCAAATCAGGGCATTCAGGCGTTTCAAGAGGTCGAGGTCGTTCAGCGTGGCGCCGGCAACGAGACACCTGCCTGTGTCTGAACAACCGGCCCCATTGTTCCATCCGGGTTGTAGAACAGCCGCTCCACGGTCACCGCACGCCGACCAATTGCTCCACTCATGTCGCCGATTGCGAGCATAGCATTGTGCAGAAACAAGTAGGACTGCCCCTTGAAGTCGACGATACCGGGATGGATAGTGAAACTGTACTTGCCGGATCCGGTCAGCTCGCCGTGATATTTCCATGGCCCGCGCGGGCTGGTCGCTGTCGCATAGGACACGCGTTCGTCCCGGTGCTTAGATCGATTGAGCGAGGCATATGTGAGATACCAGAGCGCACCGCGCTTGTGCAGCCACGGCCCTTCCTCGAAATTCGGTGGCGTAATCTCAGTGATCGGACCATCGATCTCGATCATGTTAGCCTTCAGCTTGGCGATATACGCCTGCCGGTTACCCCACGCGATCCAAGTCGTGCCCGTCTCGTCCGTATAAACGGTCGGGTCGATATCCTCCCAACTATGCGTACCCTTTGGGGTCATTTGGTTGGTAATGAGCGCTGCGCCCTTCGCATCAACGAACGGCCCGGTCGGCGTGTCCGCCACCGCCACTGCGATCGCCTTTCCCGGGTGTGTAGCATCATGCTCCACCGCAGCATAAAACCAGTATTTCCCGTTCTTCGCGATCGTCTGTGATGCCCATGCATCCTGCTTGGCCCAACGGAAATCACTGACCTTCATGATCGGCCCATGATCCTGCCAATGCGTCATGTCCGTGGTCGAATAAACGAGCCATTCTCGCATGTTGAACATTTCGTCCCGTTGCGCTTGGTCATGTCCGACATACAGATACAACCGGTCGCCAACGACCATCGGCGCGGGATCCGCGGTGAACTTGTCGCGGATGATCGGGTTCGATCCGGGCACGGCGTTTGTTGCGACCGAGCCGGTCTGGCAGAAGCCCGCGGCCCCCATGCCGGCCATGCAAAGCGCGCCTGCCAATTTGCTTATCGCGTATCGCACACAAGATCTCCGTGTTGTGCGCCCAGATTAAAGCACGGTTATAAGGTCTCGTCACCCGACCCGTACTTGTCACCCCTGCAGTGCCGTCAGGCGAAGCGGACATTCGCGCGCTGGCGGCGACGCATGACACCGCCGAGCAGACCGAAGCCAACGATGAACATGGCCCAGGTGGCAGGTTCGGGAACCGCTGCCACGACGGCAACGGGTGTGACGATGGCATCGGTCGCGATGAACGGCGTCGCATTGCCTGCGGCGGTGAAGCTCAGCATCGCACGGGTCGGACCAGCAGCGCTGGCATCGAACGTGAAATAGAAATCGTCGGTGCGGTTCAACAGCGTGTTGCCGCCGTTAAGCGCGCCGCCCACGCCCAGGCGGGGGAAGGTCGCCATCGGACCTGCTGCCGGAAAATAGCCAAAGATCGGCGCCGCCGCGAATGGCCCGGCATTGGGCACACCATTGGTGATGCTGCTGAAACTGGTCGGCGCACCGACAAAGCCGCTCATGCTATCGTCATAAGTCAGCTGAAATGCCGCGCTCAAGGCCGTAATCGGCGACGGCGTGCCGTTAAAGTTTTGAAAGTTGCTCGCCGTCAGCGAGTATGCGCGGGTTACGATCACCGCGTTCGCTGGCGCGACGCCCATTAGTGCCAATATGGTTGCCAGAACGACCCGCATCTCTTCCCCCATTCAACTGTTGTTTCGCACGATCTTAACAGCGTGCTATTCCGACGCAATTGTCCTGTTGAAGGTGTGTCCGCGCGACGATGGCCTTGGGCGACGACGGAGCGTTGCGGCTACCATTGTCGCCTGGCCGGCCATCCGCGTCAGTGAAAAGCAGACAGCCCGCGTCCGCCAGCAGGCCTTGGCGCCCCCCCCGCCGTGTCCATGGCCGCGATGGCAAATGTCCGCGACTAGACGATCATTATCCTTAGCGATCAGCGCCAGCCCATTGTCGCCGTGCCGCCTATCATAGCGGATTCACCCTTCGCTGCTGTCTTGAGCAACTCGAGACGAAGAATCTATCGACTATCCTTCGATCATGCGGTGCGCCCCGTATCAATCACCTGAGGCCCTTGATTAATCCGGTCGAGCAATGGGTTACGACGAAATAGCGACTATGACCTTTTGGTGAAAAGGCGGTATCCCGCTACATAATTTGTAAAAATATTGGATTAATTCTTGGACCCTGCTTTGATCCATAACTTAAGATCAGGCGTTACCCCGACGATCAGCCTCACATATGGTTGGTATGGAGACGTCATGTCATCTATTTTGAATGAAAAGCGCCAGATTAGTCAATGGCTTGCAGAGGAAGCAGCGGCGCGGGATGCGTGCAGAAAAAGTAACAACCCGGTTGAGCAGGAACAGCATTTTATGCGCGCAGAACATTTTGCTGATTACGCTTGGAGCCTTGCTGAGACGAATAGTCACGCGTTTATCCCGTCGGAGATTTGGCATTCAAGGTCCGGCAAGCGCGAGAGAATGGCAGCATAGGGCGCAGTTCAGTTCTCGCTGTGCGGAACCTGCTAGAAATCGTTGGACTATGGTAGCGCTATCGATATCCTTAGAAAAAGAACGATAAGATCGGGAGAGCGACCATGGGATTCGGATCCCGTTTGAAAGCCACCCCTCAATGGGTTCGGCCCCCTTTTTCGTACCTCTCCAGCTTGACGATTTGCGCAATCTCACCCGCGCTGGCGCAGACCGATGTCATGGCTCGTATCGCCACCGCGGCGCAGACGAGCCCGGCCGTCAGTGATACGGGTAATCTTGCAGGAGCAAGCGCACGCCCGGCTTCCATCCTGACCGCGCGCGCAGCAGTGGCCGCAATGGTACAAGCCAAGTGAAACGGGCCGTGCTCATGGCAGTTGCGCTGCTGGCGGCCGTTCCGCTCGGGGCGCAGGATCCCGCGCCCGAGCAACCGCCGCACTACACCGTGATCAAGCTCTGGCCCAACGGCGCGCCGGGATCGGCTTCGCACCACGGCGAGGCCGAGATCGCGCGCGATTATTGGGTTCGCAACATTCATGATCCATCGCTGATCGCCTTCCCCGCCGCGCCTGCGCACCGCAACGGGGCGGCGATGGTGATCATGCCTGGTGGCGGCCACAAACTGCTCGTGTGGACCAATGAAGGCACCAAGGTCGCGACCGCACTGAATCGCATGGGCGTCACCGCGTTTGTCCTCAAATACCGGCTCGCGAACGAGCCTGGATCGAAATACTCGGTCGAGGGCGATGCGGCGGACGATGCGCGGCGCGCGTTGCGCTGGGTTCGCGCGCATGCCACCGACTATGGCATCGACCCGAAGCGCGTCGGTGCGATGGGCTTTTCAGCCGGAGGCGAACTCGTGTCGCTGATCGCGGACAATCCAGAGCCAGCACGACGCAGCGCCCTCGATGCCGTCGACAAACAATCCGCACGCCCTGATTTCCAGGTGCTTGTCTTCCCCGGACCGCGTGGCATCCCAGCCACCGCCGTCAAGAACGCGCCGCCGGCCTTCCTGGTCGCCGGAAGCCGCGATCCCTGCTGTGCAGCACCCACCGTCGCGCTCTACGAACAGCTCCGGAAGAGCGGCGTGTCGGCTGAGTTGCACATGTATGCGGACAGCGGCCATGCGTTCAACCTCGACGAGTCGGATCGGATATCGATCCTGCACTGGCCTGATCGCCTGCAAGACTGGCTGGCCGACAGCGGCTGGCTTTCGCCACGAGGGACGAAGTGACGTGCAGATGGTACCGTTCGATCGGATTGACCATCCTGCGCTGCGATCCGCAGTCTCCACTCACGAACTGGCATTGCCGGACTTCAGCAACCCGCGTGAGATCCGCTGTCCATTCGAATTTCCGGTTCGGGTCATGAGGTCCGCCGTCGCGCTGCGAGCGTGGTCAAAGACGACATCGTCCGCATGGTGTTCGTCTCCGGCGGAGCAGGTGACGACATCATGATACGGTTGATGATGATCGGTTTTGCGGCGATCGCCGTTCTCGCTCCCGCAAAAGCTGAGCCGACCCCTGATGCCGACGCGTTTTCCGTGGTCGTAGAGGTCGATGCCGGTCGCCCAGAACGGCCCGTGGAACTGGCGTGGCGGTTCTTCGGCGCCGACGAGCCGAACTATGCGACGATGAAGGACGGACGAGCTACCCTGGCAACGCTAGGCAAACTCGCACCCGACCACGTATATTTCCGCACCCATAACCTTCTGACCTCGGGCGATGGCACCCCTGCGCTGAAATGGGGGTCCACTGGTATCTATTCGGAAGATGCGAGCGGCCGCCCGGTCTACGACTGGGCTGTGGTAGACCGGATTTTCGACACGTACCGCGCACGCGGCGTCAAACCCTATGTCGAGCTAGGCTTCATGCCCGAGGCAATGTCGACCAGGCCAGTACCCTATCAGCATGACTGGCGGCCAGGCAGCGGCGCGTTGCGCACCGGCTGGGCCTATCCGCCACGCGACTACGGGCGTTGGGAAGACTTGATCTACCAGTGGGTGCGTCATTGCGTCGACCGCTATGGCCGCGAAGACGTCGCGAGCTGGTATTTCCAGACTTGGAACGAGGCCAACCTGCCGCAATATTACTGGGGCGGCACGCGCGAGGAGTTTTTCCGTTTGCACGATGCCGCAGTGCGCGGTGTCCGGCGGGCGCTACCCGGCGCGCGGGTCGGAGGACCGGACAATGCCGGCGCCGGTGACGACTTCCTGACGGCATTCATGGCTCACGTACAGGCGGCGGGCACACCGACCGACTTTCTCTCCTTCCATGCCAAGGGCCAGCCCGAGCTGGTCCAGGATGCGAAGGGCGGCCATGTGCGCATGGGCCTGAACACCCACCTCAAAGCCGCCGAGCATGAATTCACAGCGATTAGCGCCAACCCGGCATTCCGAGACAAGCCCATCGTGATCGGCGAGTCCGATCCGGAAGGCTGCGCGGCCTGTCAGGGGCCGGCCAATGCGTACCGCAACGGCACCATGTACTCGAGCTACACCGCGGCATCCTTTCCCCGCCTGCTGGCGCTTGCTGACCGCCATCACCTAAATCTGGAGGGCATCCTGTCGTGGGCGTTCGAGTTCGAGGATCAGGCACCGTTCGCGGGCTTTCGCCAACTCACCTCGAACGGCATCGACCTGCCGGTCATGAACATGTTCAAGATGTTCGCGCAGATGAAGGGTCGCTACATCCCCGCCATGTCCGACCATCAAGTCGCGTTGGACACAGTGATGAACGAGGGCGTGCGCGGCACCGCGGACGTCGGCAGCGTCGCCAGCCTCGACGGCGATAAGCTTGCGGTGCTCGTCTGGCACTATCATGACGACGATCTGCAGGGACCGAAAGCCGCGGTGCGACTGCAGCTGCGCCGATTACCGCGCGCCTTTGCCAAGGGCGCGACGCTGACCCACTACCGGATCGACGCCAGCCACTCGAACAGCTTCGCCGCATGGCGCGCCATGGGATCGCCGCCCGCCCCGACGAATGAACAGCGTGCTACGTTGCTGAACGCCGCCGAACTCACGACCATGGATGCCGCGCCGACGCGCCTGACGGCTCGCAGGGGTGACGCCACGCTGACGTTCGATCTGCCGCGGCAGGGCGTCTCGCTACTGGTCATCACGCCCGCGTCACGCGAAGCCGGGCATCGACGGATCGGTGGCACTAGCCAATGAGACGCCGGGCAAATGCTATCCGAGCCCGGCAATGTCGACGGACCTCGAACGCGGACGCATCACGCGTTCGACGCGATAATCGGCTGGTCGCTCGATCGCGTTTGCGTCACACCGGCCGCTTGTATTGAGAGGATCGTCTTTGCCTGCCTATCCTAGACTGTCCATCGCTGCGCTGTCGCTGCTGATCGGCTGCGGACCGACGGACCGCGCCGCACCACCGGCCGGCTCGCAGGCGCCCGCGCCACCGGTGAACTATGGCGCGGCGGCCCCCGCGTCGTCCAAGCCGTTCAAGGTCTATCCCGTCGCTGCGTTCGACTCCCCCTGGGCGCTGGCCTTTCTGCCGGACCGGAGGATGCTGGTGACCGAAAAGCCCGGCCGGCTGTGGCTGGTCAGCGCGGCGGGCGTGAAGACGCCGGTCGGCGGCATGCCGCGCGTCCACTTCGAGGGACAGGGCGGTCTGTTGTTCGTCGCCACCGCGCCCGACTTCGCGCAGAGCGGGCACGTCTACCTCACCTATGCCGAACCCGGCGCGGGCGGCGACGGTCTGGCGCTGGCGCGCGCGACGCTCGATCTCGGCGCGGCGCAACCGGTGCTGAGAGACATTCGGGTTGTGTGGCGGCAACTGCCCCGCGGCAAGGGCGGGCAGTTCGGCGGCTACATCGCATTCTCGCCCGACGGCCGCTATCTTTTCCTCACCTCCGGCGAACGCCAGCGTTTCACGCCCGCGCAGGACCCTGATCAGGCGCTCGGCAAGATCCTGAGGCTGACGCTGGATGGCACGCCGGCGCCCGGCAATCCCGGCGCCGGCAAGATCGGCGCGAACACCATCGGGATCATCGATCCGCCGGAAAATACCGGTGGCGCCGCCACCGCGCCGGTGCGCCAGGTCACGATTCCCGGTCCGAACCTTACTCGGGCGGAGACCTGGACGACGGGTCATCGCAACCCTTACGGGCTGGCGTTCGATGCCAAAGGTCGCCTTTGGTCGACTGAGATGGGCCCGCAGGGCGGTGACGAGCTGAACCTGATCGAGCCCGGCAGGAACTATGGCTGGCCGATCGTATCCTACGGCAAGAACTACGACGACACGCCGATCGCTTCGCCCGTCGGTAAGACGGAATTCCAGCAGCCGGCGCTGTACTGGAGCCCGATCATCGCGCCGGCCGGACTGACCTTCTATGACGGCACGATGTTTCCGCAGTGGCGAGGCTCCGCCTTTGTCGGTGGACTGGCGTCGGAAGCGCTGATCCGCATCGCGTTCGACGGCGCAGTCCCCAGCGAAGCGGAGCGGTGGGCCATGGACGCGCGGATCCGCGCGGTCATGGCCGGCCCGGACGGGGCGCTATGGCTGCTGGAAGACGGACCTGGCGGGCGACTGCTCCGCCTGTCCTCTAATCGCGCGGGGTGAGAGTTCGACAGGGGGAGAAGAACCAATTCCGCTAAGGGCGTCAGTTCCGACACATGGCTTACGGCTCGAGAAACGACTTTAAGGCCGCATGGACACAGAAGGCGACGCTCAGGGCATCCTATCACCTCGCTGAAACGGGTCATTTGTTCAGGTTTCAGGATCGGAAGGTATCGGCCGAGCATCCCGAAGGACGCGCATGTTGTCGAGAATGTGCCACCGCCTGAGCGCAAGCTCCTGCAGCTTCTTGCTTAGCGTCAACGCGCGGCTGCGGCCGTCCAGCACCTCGACACCAGAGACACGGCGCACCACATTCGGTTGATCATGACCAACTATGCCAAGACTAGCGAGGCCGTTGCCGCCCTCACACCCGAGCAGTTCCGTGTTACTCAACAGAATGGAACCGAGCGTCCCGGCACCGGCCCGCTGCTAAAGAACAAGCAGGCGGGCATCTATGTCGACATCGTCTCGGGCGAGCCGCGGTTCGCCAGCACCGATAAGTATGAGTCCGGCTGCGGATGGCCGAGCTTTACCAAACCCATCGATGCCGCCAGCGTAAAGGCAACGCGCGACTGGTCGATGCTCATCTCGCGCACGGAAGTGCGCTCCGCGCGGGGCGACAGCCATCTCGGCCACGTCTTCAAGGATGGACCGCGAGATCGCGGCGGCTTGCGCTACTGCATCAACTCGGCCGCACTTCGCTTCGTGGCACGTGCCGACATGGCTGCGGAGGGTTATGGCGGCTATCTCGACCAGATTGAGGAACCACCCCTGACCACACAGCGTGCAGTGCTGGCCGGCGGCTGCTTCTGGGGCATGCAGGACCTGATCCGCAAGCTTCCGGGCGTCGTCTCGACGCGCGTTGGCTATTCGGGCGGCGAATTGCCAAACGCGACGTACCGCAACCACGGCAACCATGCTGAGGCGATCGAGATAGTCTTCGACCCCGCCCGCACGGACTTCCGCGCGCTGCTCGAATTCTTCTTCCAGATCCACGACCCGACAACGGTGAACCGGCAGGGCAACGACCGCGGCGCGAGCTACCGCTCGGCAATCTTCTACACCGACGACGTCCAGAAGGCCGTCG
Organism: Sphingomonas sp. STIS6.2; assembly: GCF_000732685.2. Taxonomy (NCBI): domain Bacteria; kingdom Pseudomonadati; phylum Pseudomonadota; class Alphaproteobacteria; order Sphingomonadales; family Sphingomonadaceae; genus Sphingomonas; species Sphingomonas sp. STIS6.2. Next base: position 2,207 of record NZ_JPDP02000060.1, on the reverse strand, counting down.
CCGAGGATACTATTGCGGACGTCGAGGCGTCGGGGCTCTGGCCGGGCAAGGTCGTAACCGAGCTGTCCCCAGCAGGCGACTTCTGGGAGGCCGAGCCGGAACATCAGGATTATCTCGAGCGCAGACCCAAGGGATACACGTGTCACTTCGTCCGGCCAAAGTGGAAACTGCCACGGCGTACAGCTGCTGCCGGAAGCGAGACCGCCGCGACTTGACTGCAGGCCGACCCGGGCGAACCATGGCGCGGCGGTGGGGACCCATAGCCGGACTTTTAGAGGCTCCTCACCGCTCCCCAACTTCGGTCATTCGTTCATTCTCACAGCCAACGTGATCGGGTCGAGCCGCCGTCCCCGGTTACAGCAATGCCATTCTCTGCTACCGCATAGGTCGATGCGTAGGCTCTTGCCCTTCCTTGCCTGTCTGATGCTCGTCCTGACCGCATGGGTCGGGGTGGCGCATGCGGCTGAAGTCGGCGGATGCATCGAGACGAGTAAGTACGAAGCCGCGTCGCACGTCGAGGGCGATAGCGACCAGGTCGCAGCCGACGCCGACAAGGGTTATCCGCATCATCACGGCAACTGCCACGCTCATCACATGAGCGCGCCGGATGCCGACACGCTGGCCGGCATGACTGGCCCGGCCGGTTCTAGGCTGGCGCCCGTTTCAGACGCCACACTCGTCGGCCGGGATACCGACGCCGCGCTGAGACCGCCACAGGCCTGACGCGTCGATCGGGTGCGCCGTGCGCGCCCGCGTCCACATCGTCAGGAGCATCCCAATGCATCGCATCATCGCGGCCGTCATGGCCGCAGGGGTCTGCGCATCGTCGCTGCAGGCCCAGACCAGTCTGTCGCCCTCCGCGGAACCGGTCCTCACGCTCGCCGAGGCGCTGGCCCGCGCAGGCGCCTCCTCGCCCTTTCAGGAAGCGGCAGCCGCGGGAGTCAGGGCCGCCGAGGCGCAACGTCGCGTCGCCGGCCTTCGCCCGAACCCCTCGATCGTCGTCGAGACCGAGAACGTCGCCGGAACCGGCATCTATCAGGGACTGCGCTCGTCCGAGACGACGGTCGGCCTCGCACTGCCGCTCGAACGCGGGGGCAAGCGCGGCGCCCGGATCGCGCTCGCCGAGGCGCAGATCGGCCGCGCCGGTCTCCAGGCCGATATTGCGCGCGCCGATCTACGATTGCGCGTCACGCAGACCTACGTCGTCGCGGTCGCCGCGCAGCGCCGCATCGGAATCGCCCGCGATCAGCTAGACATCGCCGCCGAGGTCCTTCGCGTCGCCAGCGTGCGGGTGCGGGCCGGTCGGGCGTCGCCGCTCGAGGAACAGCGGGCCGAGGTCGCGCGCGTGGCCGCCGATGGCGCCATCGAGCGCGCAGAGCGCTCGGCGATCGTCGCCTCGGCGAACCTAGCCAGGCTTCTCGGCATATTGGTCGGAACGCTGGACGACGCCTGGTTCCAGCGCGTGGATCCGATCCGCCAGTCGCGTGCTCCCGGCACCGCGAGCACACTGACCGCCGCCGCCGCGCGCGCCGATCTGGATACCGCCACGGCCCAGGTCCGCCTCGCGCGGAGTCAGCGCGTGCCGGACCTCACGCTGAGCGCCAGCGCCCGCAGGCTCGAGCAGACCAACGACGTCGCGGCGGTCTTCGGCGTCTCGATCCCGCTCACCGTTTTTAATGGCGGCCGCTCGGCCGTCGCCGCGGCGGACGCCCAGCGCGACCAGTCTGACGCGCTGCGCCGCGTGGCGCTGCTCGACGCCGAACAGGATATCGCGGGCGCGCAGGCCGATGCGGCGAACGCCGCCACGACAGCGCGCAACGCTGCCGGCCCTGCCCTCGCCGCTGCGCAAGAGGCTGCGCGGATCGCGCGCATCGGCTACCGCGAAGGCAAGTTCGGACAACTCGATCTGCTCGACGCGGAACGGACACTCCTCGAAACCCGGACGGTCGCGATCGACGCGCTGGCCGCCTATCACGACGCACAGGCCCGTCTCGAGCGGCTCACCGCCGACGCGCCCTCGCCCAAGGACACCGATCGATGACCATCGCCTTCATGCGGGCGATCGCGCCCGTCGCCATCGTCCTGGCCGTCGCTGGCTGCGGACGCCCGCCCGAGAAGGACACCAACGCCAGCGCGCAAGCGGGTGACGAAAGGGATCGGGGCACGGGCGATCCCGCCGTCGCCAGTCTTTCGGTCCAGCAGATCGC
>NZ_JPDP02000059.1:3882-10560 GCF_000732685.2 Sphingomonas sp. STIS6.2 | reverse complement strand
CGGTAAATCGGCCTCGCCGCATCACTCGTCTCCATCTGACGAGCTAACTTACCAATGGCATGAATTCTGGGGAGCAGGTCAGGGGGCACCCAGTGTCGTTCGATCCCAATCGAACGCACGCACCGCCGCGCCCATTTCTCCGCCGTCCTGTAGAAAGCTAAGCATCGCGTTCCCTGTGCCTTTCATAACGCTTTAACCGTGCTGGCAGTCCCTCGCTATCTCGAAACGTGGGCACGACGCTCTCGTTTGGCAGTCCTGCATGGTGCCTTTCGGCAATCATCAGCCACCTGATTTGGTCAGGATGAAAGCCAGCAGGAAGCCGACCACGGCGATCAATCCGCTGTAGTCATGTGTCGCCTCGGTTGCCTCAGGGATCATGGTATCAACCAGCATGGCGAGGATTGCTCCTGCAGCAACCGCCGTCACGGCCGCGATAATATCTGGTCCTGCAGTAGCCAAAGCCACGTTGCCAAGCATCGCGGCAAGTCCAGATGCCAGCGCGATACCGATCCACACACCAAACACGTATCGTGCACTTCGGCCGGCCTTCTTCATGCCGGCAGCACTCGAAAGCCCCTCGGGCACGTTCGACAGAAAGATGGCAGCAACGGTGACGGTGCTAACACCTGTACCACCGAGCAGACTCACGCCAATGACAACGGACTCTGGGATACCATCAAGCAGTGCGCCCACGGCGATCGCGAGGCCACCGCCGCTGTCGGCACCCGGTTGGCTCTCATCAACGTTCGATCCCGATCGCTTACGATGCCGCGCACCCTTTTTGGAGATTGCGATATTGGCGATCGTGTACACCAACGCTCCGCCTAGAAAGCCGATGGCGGTGGAATCGAACCCACCCCGTTGAAAGGCTTCATCCATCAGGTCGAAGGCGACTGCAGAGATTAGAACGCCTGAACCGATCGCCATGATACCGGCAATGAGACGCTGCGGCAGCGTCACGAACCAGGCAATGGTTGCACCGAGTATCAACGCCGACCCACCGACAAAGCCCCAGAACCCTGCTTCAATCATACTTGGGCACCTTATCCCGCCTTAATGAGCCAACAACCACCGAGACAGAAAACATGTCCGCCAGCCGGAAAACGCCCTTTGCGCCCGTTTGAGGTTCGATATATTGCCTAGACTGGTAAGTTTTCTGAAAATTCTAAGCGCGCAAACGGGTATCTATTGTAAACGGCTTTCTTATGGCAAAACGCAAATTCGTTTAAAAACCGGGATTTACGCTTCTATATTTTTGCGAAGCCAAAACAGTTTGACCGATTGGCATCATTGACAAACGAAAATCCGTTTTTGGCAACGCATCCGCAAACCTTCTCAGTCGTTACTCAAGATACAAAACAAGAAGCGACGGGGATGTAATGCTGGTAGGACATTCGATATCAAATGCCTGCGGGCACATCCTCGCCGTTGATCACGATATCTGCGAACTCCTGCATCGATCAGAGGCCGAACTGATCGGCATGTCGTACACCCAGATAACCCACCCCGATGACGTTACCTGGAACGCATCTCTCGTCGATAAGCTCGAAGCAAGCGGAGGGCCGCTTACCATCCGGAAGCGATATCTCCGCCCTAACGGTCCAGCAGTTTGGAGCGATGTGCAGGTATCCCGCCTACGAAGCGGCCTCGACGAGGGAAGACTTGTAGGTACGATTAATCGAGTTGACCTTAAAACTGTCAAGCTATCACCAGAAATGCTCTGGCGGTCGGCCTGTAGGAGGGAGCATGCCCTACGATCGCGCCGTACAGAACTAGGCGATGACCTGTTTAGCGACTATGCCTGGCTCATATTGTTGCAGTTCTATAAGGCCGAAGCAGAAGGAACTTGTATCAGCCTTAGCCAGATGTCTTTTCGTACCGGTTGCCGAGAACCCAGTCTCGCTCGTTGGCTAAAAGCCCTTGAAGAGAAAAAGCTCATTGACCGCTTTAAATCCAAAGTCTGTGCTGGTCAGCTAACCTCTACTGGCATTGCAAAAATTGAAAAGCTGTTGGAAGAAACGTCTAGCGATTAGCGAACTTCGATTTCTTCATTCAAAAGATGCAAAGCTTGCTCAAGATGCGTTGCCGGTAGTGTGATACCGGCCGCATGAAGCAGCAGAAGCGCTTCACGCATGAGGGCGCACGCCCGAGCAACACCAGCTGATTCATCTTCGTTTGCCATGAAGCGGTTTTGCAAAACTGTGCTGTGGGTTAAAAGTGAAATTCCTGTCACGTTCTCAAATTATCGAGCCTGCCGAACATAGCGATAGGCTTACGACCAGAGCGGATCGTCAAAGCGAATGCGCCAGAAGCTCGTCTTTGCACCCTCGACGCCAAAATCGTTGTCGTTGACCAGCAGCAGATCGGTTGGCGACAAGAATGCTATTCCTTCGAGATCAGCGCTCATTTCGGGGATGTCGTCACTGCTGAACAGCAGATGTTTGGCAAGAACGGGAAGCGCCAAGTCGTTCGCAGCGCTCATCTCCTCGAGCGTGGGCCTGGTACGGATGTCCAGATGCTCCGGCTGCAAGATTGATTGCGGATCTAGTTCCACACGGTACAATTTGGTTGTAGCCGATCCGCGCTCCAGTACGAGGAGGCCGTTGTCCGGTATCCATGCAATCTCGCTAACCTTAATGTCTTCGCGTCCGAATTGCCCGAGCATCCTGTCACGTCGAAAGCTTTTTGGGCGGTCCAGCGGGTACAGATATTGATCGGTGACTTCGCCCGTTTCCGCATTCAGTCGCCAGAAACGAACATGGCGTGCCCGACGGTGTGCGTCCTCGTCGGGATGAGCCAGCGGGCTTTGGAACGCAAGAAACAACGACCGTTCGTCACCCGATAGAGTGAGTGCCTCGAACCCGCGGTTGATCTGCCGGCGTGCCGCGATCGCAGGAAGACCAGGTTCGCCACCTTCGATGCCAGCATGATCAACCCTCCGTGGCACCAGTCGGTGAACGATACGCCCCTCGGCGTCTACCCAAACCAGTGCTGGTGCGAACTCATCGCCTATCCAGAAACCACCCGATGCAAGCGCGGCGATACCCTCGGTATCGAGGCCTAGCTGTGATGGACCGATTGGTTGGCCCTGGATGTCAAATACCGGCTCAAGCACGACATGCCCGCTGCTGGCGTCCGGAAGGCCAAGAACAGGATGGCCGCTCTCATCAACCAGTCGAATGGTGCGGAGGAGCGTCACCGTGTCGCCGTCGATTTGCAACTCAGCGATTGTAGGGCCGATTGCAGGATCCGGCATGATCTTGGCACCGGGAACGTCGGCAAGTGGAGCGAGCAGATCCAAGCCATAACGCTCCATCGCAATCTTCACCTTCAGGTTCGGCCCCCGATCGCAGACCGCCCAGACCCGGCCTGGAGGATCCCCAGCTCGTGTTGTCAGTCCGGAGCCGAAACTCGCACGAAGCGCCAGCTGTCCCCGAGGCGTCGGGATGGTACCGAGCGACGTATCGGTCCAATCAAGACGGCTGACCGCATAACTCATGTCTATTTCCATTTGCCTCGTAACGCCGGTCCAATTGACTTCTGCGTCGCGCATTTACCGAAATGTCGGCGAGAAAGGGGCATCTAGAGTGCGGTTAGCCGACGCCCAATTTCCGGCAACGTCAGTGCCTCTATATCTGGCTTGCGCATAACTCGCGAGTAAGGGCGGTCCGCAGCAAGGTACGCGGTGACAAGGCCTGCTGAGGCAGCACCGTTTATATCCCACGGGTGGGCCGCCACGAGCGCCAGCTCTGCGCGGTCAACGCCAGCCTTTTGCGCGGCGTGGGCATAGACTTCGCCCCGTGGCTTTGCGAGCTTGATCTCGTCGACGGATACGACCTCTTGAACCAGGTCAATCAATCCAGAACGCTCCAGCAATGCCCTGGTAGCACTCTTGGCGCCGTTCGATAGCGCCATCACGGGAATGCCGACGTCTGCGAGAAGCAAGAACGCTTCTCGGACTCCATCACGGGCATCAAGCGTTTCTAACTTCTCTAAAAGCGCCTTGCGCTCATCGGCGGGGGCATCCAGTCCTTGTTCAGCCAATACGCCGTCCAGAGTTGCCTCCAATACTGTCTTGAACGGCGCGAAGTCCCCGACGGCCGCCATTGCGAAGGCATCGCGGCACCCAGCGGCAAACCACCCCTCTAATCCTGCGGGCGGAAGGCCTAGCGCAACAATAGAGGGGCGAAGCGGCTCCAAGGGAAAGACGGTGCCGATAATGTCAAACGCCACCATCTTAGGCCGTTTTGGGCCGCTCAAACCTAGCATATTCGTCCTCTCACCGGGGCCTACGCAGCCGCAACCTTGCCTTCGAGATCGCCACGTTCGTGATCATGGACAAGCTTGGTCAACGACGGTTCGTCCATCTCAACCAGAACGTCCGCCAACCGGTCGCTTGGCTGCGCAGCGGGTGCAAACGAGGGGCCGTAAATCTTGCGCAGCGTACTCACCAGCGTGTTGCCATGCTTACGGCTGATTTCGCCATTCTTGTCACGATGACGCCCATGAAGGCCCGGCTGTTGCATTGATAGACTCCTTCCAAACAAGCCGAACGGATGCCGTCATGGCGCGTTCCTTCGGCGAAACAGAGGGCCATGGAACGGAGCCATTTGAAGCAGCTGCGGGCATCCTCCATAACTACCGCTGGTCCGCGTTGCCGCCCTGATCCTCATCTGTCCCGGACCTGCAACGGGATCGGCTCACCGCAGCAGCATCATACGGTCCCCATGGAAGTGAAGGCGGAGCCCGGACGCTCGTCCTTCGTTAGCATTCAATGATTGGCAGACTTTCCAAAGCCGGTGATGTTCGGACCGCGGCGCGACAGGCCATGACGGACGCACTCGCCACTTTCGGACGCGAAGGTCCGATCGTTGTTCTCAGCCACTTTGATGCCGACGGACTTTCTGCCGCAGCGATCCTTGTGCGCGCCCTTCGCCAGGCTGGCTGGAACAGTGAGCCGCTTGTGATTGGAAAGACGGGATCGCCATGGGAAGTCGAGACCCGTGATCGCATTGCCGCACTCAAGCCCGCTGGATTGATCGTGGCAGACCTTGGAACGCGGTCCGAACCGGTGCTGCCAGGCTGCCCAACGCTGGTCGTCGACCACCACGTTCCGACCGGCGAACCGCAAGATGCGGTGACGATTAGTGGTAACGGGCTCAATCCCGAGCCAACTACTGCTCTATTGGCGTGGTGGGCAGCCCATGCGCTCGGCGAGCAACCCGATCTGTTATGGCTCGCGGCAATCGGCCTCATCGGCGACATGGCAGATGGGCTCGGCTTTCCTGAACTCGAGGAGGCTCAAGCCCGCTGGGGCAAAACCGCGTTACGCGACGCGACATCGCTGATCAACGCGCCGCGCCGGACCGCGTTGGCCGACGCCGGACCGGCGCTACGCCTGCTGCTCACTGTGGACGGTCCTAAGAGGATCACCAAGGGCGACGACGCCGACGCGCTGGCACTGCATGCTGCCAAGGCAGAGGTACGGGCGGCAATGGACGAGGGCAAGCGCGCCGCGCCACTCGTCATGGGCGACGTGGCGCTGATCGGCCTGAACTCACCTTGCCAGATCCACCCGCTGATCGCGCAGCAATGGCGCGGTCGGCTGAAAGACAAGATCGTGATCGCCGCGAACCGCGGTTACCGGCCCGGCTGGGTGCATTTCGCCGCCCGATCGGCCAGCGGGCGTGACCTTATCAGTTTCCTTGCTGAGCACCGACCGGACGGCGCCGATGGGCGGTATGGCAACGGCCATGCCCAGGCGACTGGTGGCGCGTTGCCGATCGCAGTCTGGAACGCGTTCATTGCAGACCTCGGTCTGCCTCAAGCACAGGTAAAAGCATGACCGGCAACGATCGTCCCTTACGCCTCGGCTTTCCCGTCAAAGTGATGGGCAAGCCAGACCTAAAATCGCAGGATACGCGGCGTTGGCAAAAGAACCCGCATCTGAAATGCTCCCTTGAGCTGCTTGATCACGTGCTCGATTATCTCAAATCCGAGAAGCTCGACATGTACCGGCTATCATCGGACATTGCGCCTTACGCCACCCACCCTGACATGCCGCAGTTTCATTCCATGGTCGCAGACAGCGATGCCGAGCTTCGCGCGTTCGGCGCGAAGGCCAAGGCGTATGATATCCGGCTGTCATTCCACCCGTCGCAATACGTGCTTCTAAACGCGCCTAACCCGGAACTGACGAAGAAGAGCATCTGGGATCTGTCCAGCCAGGCCGAGATGCTCAACCGGATGGAGCTCGACGACGAAGCGGTGATGATCACCCATGTCAGCGGTGTGTACGACGATCACGAGGCAAGTCGCGCCCGTTGGATCGAAGGGTGGGAGCAATGTCCCGAGCATGTCCGGCGCCGGCTGGTGCTTGAGAATGACGACATCCGCTTCTCAGCGGCCGACGTGCTCTGGATCCATGAGCGTACCGGCGTGAGGCTTATTTTCGATTATCAACACATGTGGTGCCTTAACCCCGAACGGTTGGACATGCGCGAAACGCTGGAACGCTTCCTGGCAACCTGGCCCGCGGGAGTGCGGCCCAAAATCCATTTCTCGTCGCCGCGCACCGAGCTTCGCGAGATCAAACAGAAGATCACGCCCAAGGCGCGGGCGGCTGCGATCGCCGGAACGGCAAAGGCGAAAAAAGGTGAACTGCTTAAGGCGCCGGTC
>NZ_JPDP02000059.1:0-3761 GCF_000732685.2 Sphingomonas sp. STIS6.2 | reverse complement strand
AGAAGATCACGCCCAAGGCGCGGGCGGCTGCGATCGCCGGAACGGCAAAGGCGAAAAAAGGTGAACTGCTTAAGGCGCCGGTAAAGGCAACCGCGCGCGTGAAGACCGTGTTGCGCCCGCCAATCTGGACGGGCCATGCTGACTTCACAAACCCCTTCGAGTTCGCGACCTTCATGCGAATGGCTGATGGCCTCGTCTTTGACGTGATGATGGAGGGCAAGTCCAAGGATCTGAGCCTGCTAAGGCTCCGTCCGGACCTGCTGCGCTTCGCACCTGATGTCGCTGCCCGGTTCGGCATCACGGATCAGGACGCAGCGGCCCTGGCAGCTGATGAGGCGAGGCTGGAGCATGGCGTCGACGCTGACGAAGAGGCTGACGTCGATGAGGGCAATCTTGCAGCAGAGTAGATCAGGCGGGTGCGTTTAGAACGCGTAGCGCACCTCGCAATATGGCATAGTCTCGCCAAGCCAGGCAAGGAAGCGGTCAAGCCACTGGCGCTTCCAGCGGCTCTTGTAGCGAAGGTTGACCATGCCGGACTCGCTCAGCTTGCGCTCCTGGAGGTCTGGCCGCCAAAGCCACTCTTCCGCGCGAGGGTGCCACTGAAGATTAAGGTCGTGCAGCCCCTCGTTATGGGTAAGAAAGATCACCTCACATTTGAGCTGCGCACGGGCGGCAGGTGACAGTGCCTGATCGAGTTCCGAAAAAAGCGCTTTCCACTCTACCTCCCAGCCCTCGTGGACGATCACGGGCGAGAAGTTGACGTGCACCTCGTAGCCTGCGGCGACGAAGTCGTTAATGGCGGATATTCGCTCCGTCATTGGCGAGGTCCGGACGTCGACGATCTTGGCGATCGTTTCAGGCATGAGACTGAAGCGGATCCGGGTGCGGCCTTGCGGGTCGTACTTGAGCAGATCACGATTAACGTACTTCGTCGCGAACGATCCCTTGGCGCCCGGAATAGCTCTGAAGGCGGCGATGAGGTCGCGGACGTTGTTCGACAGCGCGGCATCTACCGACAGGTCGCCGTTCTCGCCCAGGTCGTAGACCCAGTCGACCGGATCGATGGTATTGGGTTCCGGCTTGGGGCCCAGCTTGGCTGCGTGCCGGGTCAGCGCGCCAGTGACGTCATCGATGTTGACGAAAATGCTGATCGGGTTGGCGTAGCCTTTCCGCCGACCGACATAACAGTATGCGCAGGCCATAGCGCAGCCGTTTGACGATGACGGCGCGATGAAGTCGGCGGAGCGACCGTTTGGCCGCATCTGCATACCCTTCTTGACCCCGAGCACGAGCGTGTCCCGTTTTACACGAAGCCAATCTTCTGCCAGCGCCGGGTCGGCCAGCTCCGGTATCTTCCAATGGCTCGCTACTTCGACAAGTTCGGCGTTCGGAAAGCGGGTCAATACATCGCGTCCGCAGGCGTAATCTCGCACGGCCGGTTCCAGGTAGATGAGCTTCGGATCGATGAGCGTGCGCGGCAAGGCCATAGAGCAAATATGGGCAGTCACGCCTGCCGTACCAATGGTTCGCTCAACGCCGCCCGGATAACAATCTTGATCGGTCGCAATGTCTCGGTCTGCTACCGAACGTTTGATGAGCGTCACAGTCTACGCTTCGTGCTTTGGCGACATCTGCTTCAAACGCTTATGCTCCATCGCTCGCTCCGGCTGCGTCTCGAGACTCATACCTACGCGAGTTACAAGACGCGCTGGCTGCCCGCGGATGTGAACGCGACGTACGCGAGTGCGTTACTACGCCTTGAGAAGGGGCGCCTCCCCTTGAAACGCTAGGACACGAGATGGCAAAGCCCTTTACGATTGCAGTACCCGACGAGCGGCTCGCCCTCATCAACGCCAAAGTCGCATCATTCGACTGGGGCGCTCTGCCGGACGCCGGAGGCTGGCAATCAGGTGTCGGCCTCGCAGACCTCAAGCGGCTCGTAGGCTATTGGCGCACGCGGTTTGATTGGCGTGCGCAAGAACGTCGGCTGAATGCTTTACCTCACTTCACGACGGAGGTGCTGGGCCAAAACCTTCACTTCATTCATGCGCGTGGCGATGGTTCGCGCCCACCGCTGCTCCTGCTGCACGGCTGGCCGGGGTCGTTCATCGAATTTGAAGCGCTGATCGCTCCGCTGGTCGCCGACGGCCATGACGTCGTCGTGCCCTCGCTCCCGGGCTATGCCTTCTCTGGGCGTCCTGCCGCGCCGATCGGACCCCGCCGAACTGGCGAGATCATGCATGGCCTGATGACCGAACTGTTCGGGGATGCTCGCTATCTGGTGCAAGGCGGCGACTGGGGCGCAGCAATCGGAAGCTGGATGGCGCACGATCATCCTGAAGCCATCGACGCGCTGCACCTCAACATGGTTCTCATCCAGGCGGCAGACGTATCACCGAAGACGCCCGACGAACTCGCCTGGGCAGCACGACGCGCGACGCTGGCCAAGGAGGAGACCGGTTACTCGCAAGAGCAGGGCACACGTCCGCAGACGCTCGGGGTCGCCATGGCGGACAGCCCCGTCGGCGTTGCCGCCTGGATCCTGGAAAAGTTCGGTGCATGGGCGGACGTGCCGCGCGACGAACAGGGCCGGCCCGATCTTTGGCAGGCCTTCGACGAGGATACGCTCATCACGAACATCATGCTCTACCTTGTCGAGGGGTCATTTATCACATCGACCTGGATGTACCGCGGTCGCGTATTGGAGGGGTCGGGCCAATTTCCCGCCGGCAGCCGTATTAAGGTGCCGACCGGCGTCGCAGCCTTCCTTGATCCGGTCTTCCCACCGCCCCCGCGTTCGCATGCTCGCAAGACCTACAACATCGTCCACTGGAGCGAAATGGCGGCAGGCGGGCATTTCGCGGCGCTGGAACAGCCTGAGCTCCTGCTCGCTGATATGCGACACTTCTTTACCGCCCAAGCTTCTTCAAAAGCCCGCAGCCGGCGTCGGTTGGTCGGCGCGGCTGGCTTCGTCGGCGTTGCTGCCATAGGTCTCTGCGCGTTGGCAGGCGCTAATCGACGTCCAGAGAATAAAGGCGCCCGGCACCGCGCGACCTATCCACCACTGGATGTCCCGAAACCTTTTGCCGAGGGTGTCTGGATCGTCGACAGCGGGCCAATAAACGCGATGGGCCTGACGTTACCTGTGCGCATGACGATCCTTCGGCTCAATAACGGCGATCTGTTGCTTCACTCCCCAACGCCCTATTCGGCCGAGTTGGCCAAGGCCGTCGAGGCACTGGGACGGGTGCGGCATCTCGTCGCACCCAACATCGCGCACTGGACTTTCCTTGCCGACTGGCAACGGGCCTACCCTGACGCAACCACTTGGGCAGCGCCTGGGCTACAAGACCGGGCTCAGGTCCGCGCATCATCGGTGCGGTTCGATGCTGAACTCGGTGAGACGGCTCCAGTCGAATGGGCAGACACACTTGATCAGGGCGTCGTGCCAGGGGGTGCTGGCTTCAACGAAGTCTGGTTCTTCCACCGGCAGACCAAGACGCTCGTGCTCGTCGACCTCATCGAGAACCTCGATCCTGACAAGCTGCCACCTATCGCGCGGCTATTGATGCAGGCATCCGCTGCCACCGACGGCACTACCGCACGTTACCTGCGGCTACCTGTACGGCTAGGTGGCGCGGACGCTAAAAAGGCTGTGCAAGCGATTGTGGCGCTCGAGCCTGACCGGGTGATCTTCGCTCACGGCCGACCGTTCGAAAGCAATGGTACGGCGCAAGTGAAGCGCGCTTTCGACTGGCTGA
>NZ_JPDP02000058.1:0-5418 GCF_000732685.2 Sphingomonas sp. STIS6.2 | reverse complement strand
CTCGAGGGTGGATCTTCGGCCCGATCTTGTGGGTAGGCGCGATCATGGCGGGTGCCGGAGTCGCCTTCCTTACGCTCAACTTACTACCTATGCGCGGCACTTTGCCATAAATTGGCACCGCGCTCGTTTATCTGGGGAAGCCGGGCATACTGGTACCGGTTGGCGGTGATCCTGACCCGCTAAGCTGAAGGCGCCGCAGACTGGCACCTAGACATTTTCAAAAAGCGGCCGCCTCACAGTTTCGGCTATTAGCACCAGCTTTTCTAACAGCCCCCATTCCGCTTTAATCCTCGATTTGAGACAGGCATGATGGACTATCAACGTTCAAAGGTAGTCAGCGGAAATATACAAGTCTCTTGAGTTAGCGAGTGCGGAGGGGTACCTGAATGCCCGGATTTAGGGTCGTTAAACTGGCAAGTTCGGGGCTTAGCGTGCAGTGCGACGCACCCAAGCCGCCAAGCAAGCCGTAAAGGCCGCGGAAACTGTCGCAGATGCCAAAACGGCTTGGCCTAGTGTTTCGACCATCAATAAGCTTCCTTCTGTTTAATGGTGCGAACGCTCGACCCATGCGTAGGGTTCACGGCAAAGACCATAAGCGTATGGCAGTCCAAACAAAGCCACGGCAAAGACCCTACCTGATGCGCCACGTCGTGCGGCAGCGTTCCAGTGTATGAGAGAGCTTCAAAGGGCCGAGGTTGCCGGAGATTATGTCAAACTCATCGCTGACCTGATTGCCTTGATCGGCAGGCGTGGGCGACCGATGTCGCCGAGCATCCCGGCGCTAGCCACGGAGCCGCGGCAAAGGTGGTTCATCACCAGCGCGAAGGGTTGGTTGAAAGCCGCCCTTATCGCTCGATCTTTTTCAAGAAGCGCCGAGCGTCGATTGCAGCGATGTCTCGTGATCGGCACCGGAACACTAGGTCAAACTATCTGTGCCTACCACGTGAAGCGGTTTGCCATATAGCCGCCCATTAAAGCCTCTCCTAGTCATGGTTCGCTATTGGAAACCAAAATGAACGGATGGCGGAATTTGACAGCGGTTTGAGCCTGCCGAACGTCCGTTTCGGGCGGATCTTGGCATAAAGGCGGGATATTATTGCGCCTATACTGGGGCAGCTTGATCTCGTTTTGATTTAGTCACCTTTCGTTAGGTTCATTCTTCGAACAATGACGTACATGGGACAATACGCGTCACCGGAAGGCCACAGGTTGGATAAGCTCGGATTTCAAAGCTTTGAGGTAGGCGGCGACATAGATGCGACCGAACAACCTTGTGACGGTGCCGTCGTGATCGAAAAACGCACTACGGCAGGCTACGCTAGTGAGGCATCGTCGGCCTATAGCCTGAGCGAGACTGATGAAGACGCGCGATACGCAGTAGCGCTCAGTCCCCAAATTAATTGGGTCGCCTCCGCTGACGGTAGGGTCGTACGTGTAAGCCCCCGATGGGCCGAGATGACTGGATCAAATCCGTCAGAGGCGCTGGGATATCGGTGGATCGAAAAGCTTCACCCTGACGATGTGACCGCTACGGCAAAGGCCTGGGAAAGGTCGGTTAAAACTGCCTCGCCTATTGATATCGAGTATCGGTTGAAGACGTGCAACGCAGGATATCGATGGGTACTTTCGCGTGCTATCGCCAGGCTCGACGATTCAGCTCAGGTCGTACGCTGGTACGGCACGCTGGAGGATGTTCAAGGCCGACGGGTGGCGGAGGATGCACTGCGGGACAGCGAGGAGCGCTTTCGCCTGGCGGCCCAGGCTGCTGGCCTTGGCATCTGGGACTATAATGCATCCGAGGACCAGCGGGAATGGTCCGAAGACTTCAAGGCCATGCTCGGCCTGCCGATCGATGCCACACCGTCGATCGATGCTGCACTGTCTCGCGTCGTGCCTGATGACCGACCCAAGCTGCTGGCCTTGATCGGCGCGGTGCGGGCCGGGCATAGCGGATACCGGTTCGAGACTATGGTTCGCATCCGCCGCGCCGACACTGGTGACGAGCGATGGATGAAGACGGCTGGGTTGCGGATCGAGGCACCATTAGGCCGCTTGCAGCGCGTCCTTGTGACGGTCCGTGACGTGACCGAAGAAAGGAATGTCGAAGACCGTATCAGATGGACGGCCGATCACGACGGGATGACGCGGCTGCCCAATCGAGCGGCATTCGTGAACCGGTTGGAGAGCTCAATTGTCACCGCCAGCCGAGACAATTCGCAAGTCGCGCTTGTAGTGTTCGATGTCGATCACCTGAAGGAAACCAACGACACGCTCGGCCACGACGCCGGCGATGTACTGATACAGACATTGGCCGAGCGTCTTACGAAAATTTTCGGCACGGGCTGCACCGTTGGAAGGCTTGGTGGCGACGAGTTTGCCGCAATTCTCAAACCGACTGACGAGGATGCGATGGTCCTCAAGACGCAGGCGGCGCTCGATGTGCTCCGGGAGCCCTTTACCTACGAAGGACGTATCGTCGATTGCCAGGCAACGGCAGGTGGATCGGTCTTCCCCCAGCATGGCTCCAGCGCCACGGAACTGCTGAAGGCCGCCGACATCGCGCTTTATGCCGCGAAAAGCCGCAGTCGAGGTGGAGTTTTGGCATTCAGGGCAATCATGCGTGCCGACCTGCAGAGGCGGTCGTCAATGATTAGCGTTGCGCGAGATGCGGTCCGCGAAGACCGGATCGTCCCCTATTACCAGCCCAAGGTTTCGCTTCACGACAACGCGGTCTGTGGTTTCGAAGCGCTTCTACGCTGGCGTCATCCGACACTTGGTATCCAGGCGCCGGGAACCATCGCCGCCGCCTTCGAAGATCTCGATCTGGCCACGAGCATCAGCGAACGTATGCTTTCGCAAATCGTCGATGACATGCGGCGCTGGCTGGACAACGGCGTCGAGTTCGGACGTATCGCTGTGAACCTTTCGCCTGCTGAGTTCCGGCATGAGTCCCTCGTGTCACGGGTCCTGGAGCGACTGCACCGCGCGAGAATCGCGACGTCGCGTCTCGAACTTGAAGTGACCGAGACGGTATTTCTGGGTCGCGGTGCGGACTCCGTTGCGGACGCGCTCAGCATGTTCAGTCGCGAAGGCGTGACGATCGCACTTGATGATTTCGGTACGGGATATGCATCGCTGACGCATCTCAAGGCCTTTCCGGTCGACATCATCAAGATCGACCGCAGCTTTGTCAGCAGTCTGGATACCAACCCCAATGATGCTGCGATCGTCGACGCTGTCATCGGGCTTGGTCACAAGCTCGGTATGGAAATCGTGGCTGAGGGTGTCGAGACAAACTTTCAGGCGCGGTACCTGATCGAACGTGGGTGTGAATATGCCCAGGGGTATCTGTTCGGTAGAGCCGGTCCTGCTGCAACAATACCACCTATGGTATTGCAAAACCGCGCTCTAATCGGCTGATCGAGACGCCGCGAGGAGGTCTGAAGCCAACGGCGGCGCGCTTGCGGCGGTATTCGTGCAAAAGACGTGGCACGATGACCTGGTGAGGCCGCATTGAGCAAACAAGTCAATAAGGGATCTGGGACGGCTAATCTGCAGCACTGAAGCAGTGTCGGCGTCAGGGTTATCAGGAGCGCGCACGCAGTCGTCATCTCATTAGAACGATGTCATAATTGTTTGATCGAAAGCTATCGTCGGCCAGATCGGTTGTTCAACACCCTGTTAACTGGCGACCATTGAGAACGGCCCAAATGGAGGCTGTTTTATCATGATCTACCGTAAGATGACGAGCAGGGTTCTGGGCATTGCGGTCGGCACGATCGCGGCGTCCGGCGGGGCGATATCGGCACACGCACAAACCGCCAGCGGCACGATCGGCGTGTCTCTGAACATCCTCGCGGCCTGTGCGGTGAATGGCGGCAACAGCGCCGCGACCATGGGGCGGATCGGGACGATCGCCTTCGCCGATCAGTCCGGCGTCTTCGGCAACGCCGATGCGACGATGGTCGCGCAAGGCAGTACGAATGCGGTCACGGTGTTGTGCACGCCGGGCCTGGCGCCGAAGGTCACGGTCGGGGCGGGCGCGAACGACGCGGGCAATGTCCGTCAGCTGGCCTATCTGGGGCAGACCGTCGCGTATCGGCTGTATACGGACGCGTCGCGGCAGGACGAGATCACCATCGGCAGGCAGATCAGCCTCGGCACCGCGGCCACCACGGCGTTGACGTTGCCGATCTTCGCCCGCGCGTCGAGCAATGGCCTGGCACTGCCGGCGGGCACCTATACTGACACGGTACAGGTGACGCTCAGCTGGTAGCGGGGGTGCGCGCCGTTCGGGCTCTCCTCGCGGTGCCGACGGTCGCAGGCAGTACGTTTGGGGGCATGGCCAAGACTGCGGACGTCGCGGCTCTGTCACGGGTGGGGCCGGTCTCGTGCCGGTGATGGCGTCGCTGCGGCTGTTCTTCGCATTGGTGGTCCTGAGCATCGTCACGGGCCCTGCATTCGCCGCTTGCACGACATCGTCCGGGGCACTCACCTTCTCGCCGGTGTCGTCGTACGACGTGCGTGGTAGCACGGTGCCGCAAGTTGCCGGGTCAGCCGGTCTTTCCTGTACGGGTTCGGTGCTGACCCTCATCGGCGGCAATTCGGCGCGCGCGACCATCACGAGCCTCAACCAGTTTCGCCTGGTCAAAGGCGCCGACGCGATCGCCTATCAGGTGTCGGCCGATGCCAGCGGCACCACGCCGTTCACGCAAGGATCGACCGTCAACTATATGAGCGGCAGCCTGCTGGCGGTGCAGGGCGGTGGAAGCAGTTTCACCACGCCATTGTTCGCGCGTTTGACGGCGGCTCCCAATGTGGCCGCCGGGACGTATAGCGACACACTGACGGTGCAATGGGACTATAGCGTCTGCAACGGGGTGAACGTGCTCGGTGTCGTCTGTACGGGCTATGATAGCGGGAAGGTCGTCATAACGCTTCAGGTGACGCTGGTGGTCGGCAACGACTGCAAGATCACCGCGCCCGACCTGTCCTTCGGCAGTGCGGCGCTCGTCACGCAGTTCGGTCCGGTGACCTCGGCCGTCCAGATCGATTGCACCCGCGACGCCGTCTACCGGATCGGCTTCACACCCGGCGGTGCCGGTACCGGTGCGGCGTGGCGGCAGATGACCAGTGGCGCGGGCGCGACATTGCAGTATCAGATCTATCATGCGGATGGCGTCACCGTTTGGAACGAAGCCAACCCGCTTACCGGCGCAAGTCCCGGAACGGGCAGCCTGACCCCCGTCAGAACCTACCCCTATGTCGCCAGGATCAATCAGGCGCAGGTCACGCCGGCAGCGGGAAGCTACCAGGACGCCGTCAGTGTGGTCGTTACATTCTGATTGTGCCGGAGGGCTACACCTAGCCTGTTGGCATATGAACGAACGTCTAATTTTTTGCGCGCTATCTGGCGGT
>NZ_JPDP02000057.1:0-4382 GCF_000732685.2 Sphingomonas sp. STIS6.2 | reverse complement strand
GATGATGTCAGCTCGGCCGTAATGTGATGCAAAAATAAAAAGTTTTGCATCACGCTAATTGGATCAGTCGTCTGCTATCTCAACCGCACCAGCTAGTGGCATGGGGCTAGGACCAGGTGGCGGGCCCACAGGACACAGCCCATCGTTATCATCAGAATGGCCGGGACGACGACGCAGCAATGCCTCTCGACGCTCCAGAAGCTCTTTCTCCAGTGCCCTCTGTTCAGGTGTAGGTCTTGGACGCCCGATGAGGTCTTTGACTGTCATAACCTGTCCTCGTTCATGGCTGGTGCTTCACTAGTATAACGCGCTTTGCCAGCCGGCCGAAGCGGGCACCGATGATGCGAAACTCACAAGTTTGCATCAGCCTAGCGACAGCAGAAATCCGTGAGTTTCTTCATGCACAACTTTGATGCGTACCGCGATGGTCAACGATCAATGCCGTATGCAGCCATTAGGCGCACAGTCGTTTGAATTGGCTCGGGGGCGAGGTCGAGGCGGACGGGTTCCTCGGGTGCAGGCGGCGGGGGCGGCGGGGGCGGCACGGACTCGGCCGCAGACTGCGCAGTGGCTGGCATCTTCAATGTTACTTCGCGATAGTTGGCATCCTGCACCCGCAATAACGGTCCAAGCTTGCTACCTGCTCCTTCAGCGATCGACCGCGCTTGCGTCTGCGCGCTAACCAGAGCCGCCTGCATGGCACGACGGCGTGCAATCGTATCGTCGCGTAACCAGAAGCCCCGCAGGTTCGCGTCCAAGCCACCAAGCCGACTGATTAGACCAACTAGGGTACCAGCGTCGGCCACACGGGAGGTTTGTATAGTGACAGGCATCGACGCAATATAGCCAATGATTGCACAGGACCCCGTCGATAGCCGCTGTGGTCCATAGCTGCTCGCGTCACATTCTTTCGATCGCACTTGTACAATCGAGAGGGCCGAAGAGTGATATTCGCCTGCCTTCTGCAAAAGTCCAGCAACGCCTGTCCGCATCGCTTTGGAGCTATCGCGCAGCTTGGAACTAGCCTCATCTGACGTCACCCCCTCCCCACGAAGGGTAAATCCAACCGTGACCATGTCCGGAGGTGTCTTGGCAGTGCCGCTTGCTGAGACAAGGATCTGGGACGGTGAGGGCGTTTGGGCTCCTGCTGATGAGCTTACGGCAGTTATGATCGCAAGGACAGCCAATTTCATCTGTAGCTCCCAGAAGGATGGACTCTGCCGCCTTCACCAACAAGCGTAGCCGATCGCGTAACTGCTGCAATAGGAGAGAGCATCAGTTACTTTGTTGCAAAAGGGTTCGTTTTCGAGAAGCCAGGTCAGTTCGAAATTTCGAGCGCTTGCCGTTCAGCCTTCCTTGGGAAGGAGCCGCGTTTAATTATAAAAAACTGCTGCGTCAGCGACTCACACTAGCCACGGCTAAAGCCATTATCGTCAGAGTAACGAGCAACCCGCCCACGCCTAATATGGTTCTCGATTTGTCAGTGGGGCCTGCGTTCAACGAGCTAGCAATGGGCCTTGTTGTAGATGATGAACTTAGACTATTTACGTTCCCACCACTATTTTTGTTCCGGTACTCGCTACGCTTTAGTCGGTACTGGTCGTATTCTAGGCGACATATCTCATTGTCTAATATGTTAATCGCTTCTGTAAGCGACTTAGTAATGCCGGGGGCCTCCGCCGACCTGTTTTGATCGGGATCGTATTTTATCATTAGCGTTTTGTATGCGGCTCGAATGGTAGCAGAGTCGGAATCCGGTGTGACACCGAGAATACGGTAATAATCTTTCGTATAATCCATATCGCTCACCAGATCATTCAATAGCATTCACGCGCGTTATCGATTGCCATGGACCGCCGTCGGTCCGCAACGCGAAATCTGGCGCGCCAGATTTGCCCCTCGATATTATGACGCGTTTCAGCCACGCGGACCGGGTGCACAATCGCTTTCGCATCGGCATGCCGATTTTCGGATTTCACGATCGTTTGAGAGAGGGCTGGAGGCGGGTAGGTGGTTCTATACATATGGTCGCAGCCTTCCCGTTTGATCATCCCGGCGAGCCCGTGTCGCTCTACGACTACGCGCCCGTGCTGCGTGTTCATGATCGTGGCGGCGATTGGGTTTTGAAGAGAACGGGACTGGTCCATTCAGACGATGAGGCGATTGGTCGATGGCTTACGGCGCTACGTGGCCTAGGCGTTGATGTGGTGGCTCCAGCAGCTCACCTCCACCCCAATCCCCGCTGTCTCGATGATGGCAAAGAGTGGGTGGTCTATCGCTTCGTGTCGGGCACCGGCTACCATGCTGGTGAGGGCGAGATTGCCGACGCTGGGCGTTTACTCGGCCGAATGCACGCGGCCGATCCTCCCGAGGGGAGCGCCTTGGCGACTTACAGGGAGCCCGTGGTCCGAGATGCCGAATGGATCGAGCCGCACCTTGCTCTGGCCGAAAATGCTATCGAAGCAGCCGGTGCGGATCGGTACTCACTTCGGGAGGTGACGCTAGCGCGCCTCGCCGGGGCCGAACCGATTACAGGCTTGCCACTCGCCGGGTGCAGCTTCGACTTCAAGGCGTCGAACCTGGTTTTCAGCCCGAAACCTACGCTAGTCGATCCCGATCATGCGGCACGGATACCGAGGCTCTACGACCTCGCGGTCGCGCTGCTGCTGTTCCACTGCGATCTCGCCACCGCTCCCGGTCGATTATGGACGCCTGCCGAGTGGGCGACCTTTCTGCGGGGCTATGCCGGGCATGTCGCTTTCAACAACGCGGAGCTGACGGCGTGGCCGTCGATCCTGGAATTGGCATGGCTCGATCAAGGCGTCTGGATTTTAAGAAACTGGCCGGAAGGCTGGGCGGATGCGAAGGATCGCGCATACCTATTGGACGTAGCTGCCTTTGATCCGGCGGTGTTCCCGCTAACGCCCCCGGATCAAACCCTAAGGGAGTAGCGGCTTTCCCGATATACGATCGATTCCGGGATGACCGGCGCTATGAAAGGCTAATGACAGTTGGTCCGGCCCTCTCGGTGTCCTTGAACGCGATCGGCAAGGTGATGGCCGAAGCACATGATTCTTGGTGGATCATCGCGAGCGCAGCCGTTGCCCTTCACGGGGCCGATCCCGGCCATGTGGCTGACGTGGACGTGCTGTTGAGCGTTGCTGACGCTCAACGCATCCTGCCGGCGATCGGCATTGAGCTCCGGTCAGGATCGCCGCACGCGGCGTTCCGGTCGAGCATCTTCGGCACTTGGACCGGGACTGCATTGCCTGTTGAGTTCATGGCAGACTTCCACCGTCGATCAGGAGAAGCATGGTTGCCGGTGCGACCAGCGACGCGACAGCCAGTTGAGGTTGACGGTTTGGCCGTCTTCATTCCCGAAAGGGTGGAGCTACAGGCCATGCTCACCGCTTTTGGCCGGCCCAAGGACAGGGAGCGTGCCCGAAGCCTAGCAGCCGTTTCGTAGGGACTTTCCCGAAATTCGATCGCATTCGGGACAGTGCTGGCCGTCTCGATCGCAGTTCGTTCTTAGAACGCCGGCGCTGCAGTTTATGCTCAGAATTGGGCATCCCCGTCATGGCAGTCTTGTCTGAAACCCTCAAATCGTGCGACCCGATGCCCAAGAGGGAGAGATTCAGGTGCCCAAACCAATACGAAAAGCTCGACCTGGTTTTGCCATTGCCACGTGCACGTTGGGTTCGCTTGTATCAGTCGTCGACTCAGTTGGTCGCCGCTTCGATGTATCGGGCGCTGTTACTGGGTCCGTCAAAGGGCTGCTATTGGGTGCTGCAATGATCATGCTGATCTTGGGAATCCGCCAGCTAAGGCGATTTTCCTAGGCCTTGTCTCGATCACCAATCGTTGAGTGGGATGGCAGCGACGCTTTCACCAAGGGCGCTTAGGTCCAAGATGAACGTAGTATCACAAGGAGCGGCTATGAGCGGCATGATGAAGTCCGGGATCATTGTGGTCAGCTTGTGCGCCACAGTCACGCTCATGTGGGGCGCAGCAAATCTCGCTATGCTATCCACTTTCTGGTTTGATGAGCATCCAGACGTAGCGAAGGCCATGCCGCTCCTCCTGGTGTTTGTGCTGCCTATCGTTGCGGTTGCTATTCATCGGCGGCGAGGCCGCGCCACGATGCCAGACTGATAAGGTTCGCTGACGCAGCGGCTACTTTTCCCATTTTTCGATCCTATTTCGAGGATCGAAGCTGGCACGGGCCGGGTCGCGAAAGGGGTCCCTTTTGCACCACCGGTCAAGATGCGCGGCACCAGTTATGGCATGACGATCGCTGCTCGAAACGATACGTTTGCTTGTGGTTAGCAGCGGAGGCCAAATGCGTAAAAGTGAGCTTATTCAGAGCATAGCCTCACTAAATC
>NZ_JPDP02000056.1:15320-79992 GCF_000732685.2 Sphingomonas sp. STIS6.2 | reverse complement strand
TCATCCTGACGAAAGTCAGGATCCAGAGCCAGGCAGGACAACGCATGTAACCCTGGGCCCTGACTTTCGTCAGGATGACGGGAGAAGGTAAACGGACGGCGCGCCTTACCCCGCGAACCGCCACCCGGCATCGGTCCCCGCCAGGAACGGCACGACCGCGGTATCCCCCTCCCCGACCCGCTCGGGCACCATCACGCGCTCGCGCACCAGCGTCACCGTGCCCTCGTTCAGCGGCAGCCCGTAGAAGCGCGCGCCGTGCTCCGACGCGAACCCCTCGAACCGGTCGATCGCGCCCTCCGCGTCGAACACGCCGAGATACGCCTCGAGCGCGAACGGTGCGTTGAAGATCCCCGCACAGCCGCAGCCCGACTCCTTCGCCCCCACGACATGCGGCGCGCTGTCGGTGCCGAGGAAGAAGCGCGGGCTACCCGACACCGCGGCCTTGCGCACCGCGAGCCGGTGGGTCTCGCGCTTGAGCACGGGCAGGCAATAGGCGTGCGGCCGAAGCCCCCCGTCGAACAGCGCGTTGCGGTTGATCAGCAGATGCTGCGGGGTGATCGTCGCGGCGATCGGATGGTCCGCCTCGGTCACGAACGCCGCGGCCTCGGCGGTGGTGATGTGCTCGAGCACGATCTTCAGCCCCGGATAGTCGCGCGTCAGCGGCGCGAGCGTCCGCTCGACGAACACCGCCTCGCGGTCGAAGATGTCGATCGACTTGTCGGTCACCTCGCCGTGGATCAGCAGCGGCATGCCGATCCGCTGCAGCGTCTCGAGCACGCCGGTCAGCGCGCGGATATCGGTGACGCCGTGCGCCGAATTGGTCGTCGCATGCGCAGGGTAGAGCTTGCACGCGGTGAACACGCCCTCGGCATGGCCGCGCTCGATCTCGGCGGGATCGGTGCCGTCGGTCAGGTAGCAGGTCATTAGCGGCGTGAAATCGACACCGCCGACCGCGGCGAGGATCCGCTCGCGATAGGCGCGCGCGGCGGCGATCGTCGTCACCGGCGGGGTAAGGTTGGGCATGATGATCGCGCGCGCGAACTGCCGCGCGCTGTGCGGCGCGACCGCGTCCAGCATCGCGCCGTCGCGCAGGTGGAGATGCCAGTCGTCGGGGCGGCGGATCGTGATGCTGTCGGTCATGCGCCCTCCTACCGACGCGCGCCGGGCGACGCCAGACGGTTGCGCGCCTTGGAAATCGCCGGGCGCGCACTAGGTGAAGAAGATGACCCAGACCGACAGCGCAACCCTTCTCGCCGACCGCGCGGTGCTGCGCATCGCGGGCGAGGACGTCCGCGGCTTCCTGCAGGGGCTGGTGACCGCCGACACCGCGCTGCTCGCGCCCGGTGCGCCCGCCTGGGCCGCGCTGCTGTCGCCGCAGGGCAAGGTGCTGTTCGACTTCATCCTCTGGGCGGACGGTGCCGACGTGCTGGTCGATGTCGAAGCCACGCAGGCCGAGGCGCTGGCGAAGCGACTGACGCTCTACCGCCTGCGCCGCGCGATCACGATCGCGCCCGATCCGCTCCACGTCCACTGGTCGCCGACGGGGACTGAGGGCAGCCCCGACCCGCGGCTTCCCGCGCTCGGCCACCGCTGGCTCGCCCCCGCGGACGCAGCGGCAGGCGATGCGTCACCCGCCTGGCACGCGCACCGCCTGTCGCTCGGCGTGACCGAAGGCGTCGCCGAGCTCGGCAATGGCGAGACGCTCTGGCTCGAATGCAATGCGCGCGAGCTGAACGGCGTCAGCTTCACCAAGGGCTGCTATGTCGGCCAGGAGAACACCGCGCGGATGCACCACCGTTCGAAGGTCAACCGCCGCCTCGTCGTCGCGCCCTTCACCGAACCGAGCAGCCGCACCCGCGTCACCTATCCCGACCTCGCCCTGATGATCGACCACCGCCGCACCGACGCCCTCGGCGACGCGCTCATCCCCGCCTGGCTCGCCCCCGCGCTGGCAGAAGACGATCCCACCAGCTGACGCAAACCGCCCTCACCCCACACCCGTTATCCTGACGAACGTCAGGACCCAGGGTCACGAACGCTGGCGCTGCCTGGCTCTGGATCCTGACTTTCGTCAGGATGACGAGAGGGGGAGGTGCCGCTCGGCTCCGGGTCCTGACGCACGCACGACAGCACCCCCCGCGCGCAGCGCAACAACAATCCCGCCGCATCCTCCACGCCGCCCATCCCAAGAGGCTCCGCGCCTCCGCGCCTCCGCGCGAACCAAACTTCTTCCCGCCCCAACGAACAGCAGACAAAAGAAAAGGGAGGCCGGCTCGCGCCGACCTCCCCGATCTTTTCCCGCATCCGATCCGCAAGGACCGGAAGGCGGAAGTCTTACTGGCCCGAACCCGGACCGTAGGTGACTTCCACGCGACGGTTCTGCACTTCGCGCACGCCATCGGCGGTGTCGACGCGCGGACGGCTCTCACCGAACGCTTCGGTCGAGATCACGCCATCCGGGATCGCATGCGACGACAGATAGGCGCGGACGCCGTCTGCACGACGCTGCGAGAGACCGACGTTGTACGACGCCGAACCCGACTTATCGGCGTGGCCTGCCAGCATGACCTGTGCGTTGCCGCACGACTGGTACTGCGTGACGGCGTTGTCGAGGATCGACGCAGCCTCAGGCGTGATGTCCGACTTGTCCCACTCGAAGAACACGATGAACGGACCAGGCGAGCAAACGACCTCGACCGGCGCCGGCGGCGGCGGGGGAGCCATCGGCTCGGGTGCCGGCGGCGGGGGAGGAGGTGCCATCGGCTCGGCAGGGGCGCCGAAGTTGTACGTCACACCACCAAGGATGCTGTGCGAACGGTAACGACCGTCGAACAGGCGGTTGGTGTTGTCGACCAGCTTGACGTTCTCGGCGTTGAAGAAACGATACTTCAGCGTCGCGTCGATGTGGTCGGTCAGCGGTGCACGGATACCGGCGAGGCCCTGATAGGCGAACACGGTGTCCGAATCGTTCAGGAACGAACCGTTGTTGTTGAGGGCGTAGTTCGCCTTGACGCGAGCAACACCGACACCACCGCCGACAAAGCCCTGGATGCCGTCATCCGGACCGAAGTCCAGCAGGCCGTTCAGCATGAA
The DNA here is from genome assembly GCF_000732685.2 of Sphingomonas sp. STIS6.2. Taxonomy (NCBI): domain Bacteria; kingdom Pseudomonadati; phylum Pseudomonadota; class Alphaproteobacteria; order Sphingomonadales; family Sphingomonadaceae; genus Sphingomonas; species Sphingomonas sp. STIS6.2. Next base: position 76,899 of record NZ_JPDP02000056.1, on the reverse strand, counting down.
GCTGAGTGCCGACGAAGAACCGCCAGCATAGTCATAGTTGTTGGCCGGTGCGTTGACGAGTGCGCCTGCACCCGTGAAAGCTGGCGTGGTCGTGGTCGACGAATAGCCGTCCACAGTAGCCTTGCGGTAACCGACTTCGGTTTCGAGGCGGAAGCCACCGAAATCGTAGCCCATGACTGCGTCGACGTCATAACCATAGTCATGGTCGACCGAACCGGCATTGTTCAGAGCACCGATGTCGTAATCGATGTCTTCAACGATCATCGCACCGCCTTCGATGCCAACGTACCACGACTTGTCGCGGGCGAGGGCAGGAGTGGCGAGTGCGGTGGAGGCGAGTGCCAGAACGACGGCAAGCTTCCGCATATAAATCCCCTTTCATGAGTGTCACACGGACATCGCAAACTCCCTATCCTTCGGCTTGTTTCCACGCAAGCGCACAAAAGTTCGAGGTGTTGCTGGAACGCCACAGTTTTTAGAGTGTTTAGGCGGCGATCAATCCGTGGCTCCTCAATAGCACCAGAACGGCGGAAAGTGTAGCCCGGGCGGACGTATCGACCACGGTTCCGCCGACCGGATCGGCAATTGCCGCGCCTTGCGCGCCGACTACCTTGTTGCCGCCGATCACGACTCGCCCGCCGGTGATATCCGCGGCTGTCCAGGCCGTCCCGTCATGCCGGATTAGCGTCGCCAGATCCTCGCGCCACACCGTCATGCCGGCACGCGGCGCGGCGAACCGCCAGCCCCCCGCCGTCCAGCCCGCCAGCGCCTGCGCATGGCCCCCCCAGTCCCCGGTCGGCGCGGCCCCGACGATCCAGCACGCGCCGGGCGCGGGCGCGGCCGGCGGCACGTTCAGCCCGACCGTCACCACGCTCGGCTGGATCAGCAGGTCGATCAGCGCGAGCGCCTCGTTATGCACCATCTCCTTCTGCGCCTGCCCCGGCTGCAGCAGCGGCAACCCCGTCCGCACGCTCGTCTCGTCCGTCATCGCCACTCTCCCCCTCGTCACACCATCAGTATCGCGGGCAGCGACACGCCGAAGTCGCCGCGCTGGCGCACCTCGACCCGCACCGCCCCCGCTGCGCGCTCCGCCGCGGACAGCATCACGACCGGCGTCGCAGTCTCGACGAGCCGCGTCACCCCCGCGCCCGTCACGATCCTCACCGCATAGGCTTCGCCCCCCTCGCCCAGCGGCACGTCGCCGCCATCGATCCAGCGCCACCCCGCCCGGCTCCGCCGCGTCCAGCCGAGCGTCGCGCCGCCATCCGCCGCGATCGTTGCGCGCAAGCCGACTGGCGACGGCGGCAGCACCGACGCGCCCGCCAGCATCAGCCGGGTCTCGACCGGCACCGCATCGCCCACCCCCGACGCCATCACCCGCACCGTCCCGCCGATCGCCGCGACCGGCAGGTCGATCGTCCGCACCGAATCCGCGCTGATCAGCACGAAGCCGTCGCCCGGCGCCTGCGTCCCGATCGCCGCCTCGGTCCCGCGCCGCCCGCGCAGCAGCTGCGTCAGCCGCCACCGCCCACCGCCGAGCGGCACCGCGCGGCCGAACTGGATCAGCTCGCCCCCCGCCATCGCCAGATTGGCCCCCGCATCGAGCGCCGCCGCATCCGCGTCCGCGAGCGCCAGGTCGCCGCGCACCAGCACCACCTCGAACGCGCCCGCCCGGTCGGTCAGCGTCGCCGGCGCCGCGCTAGCGACGACCGCGATCGTCCCGATCGTCGCCGGCGCCGCACTCGCCCCCGCCGCGATCCAGCTCGCCCCGTCGTCGAGCGAATAGAGCAACGCCGCATGCCGCCACCCCGCCCCTGTGCCCGTCGCCGCCACCGACAGCCGCGGCGTGACGAGCGGCGCATCGTCGAGCCCCGGCGTCTCGAACGCGGCGATCCGCGTCGTGCCGATCAGCGCATCCGCCGCGCCGACGATCCGCCCGCTGCTCCCACGCACCGGCAGCGGCGCGGGCGTGAGCGGGGTCAGCACCAGGCTCGTCACCATCGCCTCGACCCGCGTTTCGACGATCCGCCAGACGCCCGGTTCTCCCGTAATCTCGACACAGCCGCCGGGCACCAGCGCCAGCCCCGACAGCCCCAGCCGCACCGTCCGCCGCACCCGCGCGGTCTCGGCGCGCGCGAGCAGTCCGGTCGCGATCGTCTTGGCGGTCCCGGCATCGATCACCGCCGCCACGTCGATCCGCGCGTCGCGCACCCCCGCCCCCTGCCGCGCCACCCGCTGCAGCCCCGCCTGGTAATCGCGCGCGGCATCATAATAGCCCAGCGTCATCGTCCGCGGCACCGTCTCGATCGCCGCCACCGTGCGCGTCCGGCGCGAGCCCGCTTCCCCCTGGCCCTCGACCACCCCCGCATCCGCAACGCTCGCGACCGGCCCCGCCGCATCGCGCATCACCAGCGCGTCGCCGTCCCCCGCGGACACGAACCACGCGCCGCTCGCCTCGGCCAGCGCCGCCAGCACCGCGCCGACGCTCCCCCCCGCCGCCGCGAACCCGTCGAGCGCCAGCGCCACCGCCCCCGACACGCCCCCGTCCGACACGTCCTGCGCGATCGCGGCCACCGGCACCGGCCCCGGATCGGCGATCACCTCGAAGGTCAGCGACGGGATCCGGTTGCCGTAATCCGCCAGCGCCATCCCCTCGAACACGACATAGGCGCAGCCGCGATGCGCGGGCGTCATCGCGCCGCCCTCCGCCGCCGCGATCAGCGGATCGACCGCCTGGTCCTCGCCGCCTGTGTGCAGCCGGAACCCGGTCGCGGTCTTGAAGTCGCCGCCCGCCCCGCGCAGCAACTTCCCCTCCGCCCAGATCCGCCCGATCCCCAGCACCGGCCGCGCCGACAGCAGCACCGCGAACGACGCGGCGTAGCTATAGGTCGACACGCTCGGCTGCCCCTTGCCGCCGCCGCTCGTCGCCCGACTCTCGATCAGGTCGGTCGCCCAGATCACCGTCCCCGCGACGCGCATCGTCCCGAACAGCACAGGGATCTGGCTGCCATAGCTCGAGGTCTGCACCGCCAGCTCGGTCAGCCGCGGCCCCTCGCGCCGCGCCGGGCGCAACAACGTGCCATCGATCGTCCGCCCGACCAGCGCGCCGATCGTCCCGCCCAGCGTGCTCCCGCCCAGCGGCCGGCCGATCACCCGCCCGACCGCGTTCAAGATCAATGTCGCCACGGCCCCACCTCCCCGCTGTTGCCTTCGCCGATCCGCCAGCACCCCAGCACCGGCGCCTCGACCGGCCCCGGCCGCTCGACCACGCGGCGAAGCGTAGCATCGGCATGGACAAGTCCCCGCGTCGTCCTGACCGCGAAATGCAGCTGCCCCGGCCCCGTCCGCAGCATCAGCACGTCGCCCGCTTCCGCCTCGTCCACCCTCACCAGCACGCGATCGAGCCACGCCGCCACCCGCACCGGATCGCCGCCCCGCAGCGCATAGCCGGTCGGCACCGCGACCCCGCACCCGCCCGCCTTCAGCGCCAGCGCGACCAGCCCGACACAGTCGAGCCCCGTCGCCGCCACCCGGCCATGCACCCGGAACCGGCTCCCCACCGCCGCCAGCGCCGCCGCCTCGACGTTCCCGCCGCTCATGCCCCGGGATACCGCGTCAGCAGGTCGATCCCCGGCAGATAGGGCTCACCGCGAAAATTCACCGCATTGCCGAACCGCCCCGCACAGGTCGCCAGACTCCTGTCGCACCCCTCGCTCAGCTCGACGAGCACGCCCGGCACCACGACGAGCACCGGCGCCCGCGCCAGCGTCACGCGGGTGGTCCCAGTCGCCCCCGCCCCCGGTTCCGACGCCGCGACCGCGCTCTCCAGCCCGCTGTTCGCGCCCCCGAACCAGCGCAGCAGCCCGCCCGCATAGAGATCGCCCGCTCCCGCCGCCGCCAGGTCGAGCGTCACCACCGCCCCCTCGCACGCGGTCACCCGTGCGAACCGCCGCCGCGCCGCCATCGCCACGCGGCACCGCCGGTCGCCCAGCGTCGCGCGACATTCGGGCGACGTCTCCTCGACCACCGACCGGTCGAACGCCGCGCTCGCGCCGCGCAGCTCGGCGGTGAACCCGTCCTCGCCCAGCTCGACCGCGCCGATCACCCCCTCGCCCAGCGTCAGCGGCGCGCGCGGATCGGTCCAGTCGACCGCGAACACGCGCACCCGCGCGCCGTCCCACCGCCCGCTCAGCAGATCGCGCTCGCCGATCGCCGCCGAACTCAGCGCGCCCGCCACATCCATCGTATCCGCCTCCGCCCCCGGCTCGAGCACTCCCGACCGCGCGATCGCCGACGGCGTCATCCCCGGCGCCGCGCGGTGGACCAGCCCGTCGACCAGCAGATCCCGGTCATGCCCCGTCAACCCCACCGCCACCCCATCCCGCCGCTCCACCCGCCAGCACAACGCCACCGTCGTCACCCCAACATCCGCCATCGAAATTCTCCAAAACCCCTCTCCCCCCGGGGGAGAGGGAGGGGCCCGCGCGAAGCGTGGGAGGGTGAGGGCACGTGAGGCTCGGGCCCAACGCCCAACGCCCCCACCACCCCTCCGTTCGCCCTGAGCGAAGTCGAAGGGCAGGCCCCGCACACCAGTGCTTCGACTACGCTCAGCACGAACGGAGTGGAGCCTACCCCTCCCGCACCTCCACCAAAGGCACCGAAGCCGCGACCCCCGCCAGAAACGTCGCCCGCGCCACGCTCAGCCGGTCCTCCGCAAACCGCACCGGCACGTCGAACGCGAACCCCGCGCTCACCACCGCACCCGCCGCCGGCGCCGCGTCGAGCACCACCCACCCCCCGGCCACCACCGAGAAACCCGACGTCGCGACGCCATCGACCGCGACCGACACGCTCCCCGCGACCGGCCGCGTGATCCGCCGCGTCGCCGCGTCATAGTGCTTCACCAGCGCGAACCGCCGCGCGATCCCGTCGCCGACCCCCAGCACCTCCCCGACCGCCTCGGCATCGAACGGATCGCGCAACCGGAAGCTGCGCGCCGGCCCCATCCGCGCGCGGAAGAACGCCAGCAGCACGCCGATATCCGCCTCGCTCCGCAGCCCCGGCCCGACGTCATAGCTGGTCCGCGCCTCCGCCCAGGCCGCGTTGCGCTGCTCGGCGCCCCCCGCGCTGGTCAGGATCGCGGTCGAAAATCCCGGTATCACCTCCGCCTCGCGCCCCAGCGCGAGCGGAAACAGCACGTCGTCATGCGCGTCCACGATATCGTCTCCCCCTTCGGTCTCGAAATGCACGAACCCGTCGCGCATCACCTGCGGCAGCGCCCAGACGAACGTCTCGCCGACGCCGCGCGCGCGCGCCGCCACCGCCGCCGCCTCGATCCGCGCCCAGTCGCCCGCGCGCTCGGGCGCGGTCACGAACCCCGACAGATAGTGTTGCCGCTCGACCGGATAGCCCAGCCGGCCCTCGACCAGCGCGACCGCATCCGCCGACGACGCGACATCGCCCGCGGTCACCCAGTCATAATCCTCGAGCTGCAGCACATCGAACGCCGGTGACCCCCATCCATCACGCCCCCTCCTTCACATCGAGCATCGCGCGCTTCTCCGCATCGCTCAGGAACGTCGCCGCGCTGACCATCCCCCACAGCCGCTCGCGGTCCTCGACCAGCGCCGGCACCCGGTCGAGATCCACCCGCAGCGCCGCCCCCTCGAACCAGCCCGACAGCCCTTGCGCGATCCCCGTCAGCACGCTCGTCGCCAGCGGCAGGATCGCCAGCCGCCACAGCGCCCGGTTCGCCTCGCGGTAATTGGCGTAGCTGTTATCCCCCGGCAGCCCGAGCAGCATCGGCGGCACCCCGAACGCCAGCGCGATCTCGCGCGCCGCCGCGCCCCGCGTCCCCGCAAAATCCATGTCCGCGGGCGTCAGGCTCAGCGCCTGCCATTTCAGCCCACCCTCGAGCAGCATCGGCCGCCCCGCATTCCCGCTCCCCGCAAACGACGCCTCCAGCTCGCTTTTGAGCCGCGCGAACTGGTCCGCCGACAAGGCCGACCCGTCCCCCGGATCATAGACCAAGGCCCCCGAGGGCCGCGCCGCATTGTCGAGCAGCGCCGTGTTCCACCGCGCCGCCGCATTGTGGATCCCGACCGCGGCGGCGGCGGCGCCCAGGCACCCCAGCCCGTAATGATCGTCGACCGGATGAAACGCCTTCAGGTGGATCACCTGCGGCCGCACCGGATCCGCCGACAGTCGCGTCACCCGCGCGCCGACCGCATAGCGATACGCCGCCGGCCACCCGCCCGCATCCGCCTCGACGCTCACCCGCTCGGGCCGCAGCGCGTAGAGCTCGGCGGCACCCCCGTCCGCATCGCGCAGCACCTGGACATAGGCATTGCCGTGGAGCAGCAGCTGTGCCGCCACCGTCTCGATCAGCATCTGCCCCCCCGACCGCGCGGTGACGAGTGCGACCAGCGCCGGATCCGACCCGTCGAGCGGCGCCGACCCGACGCCTTCGACGACCAGCTTCACCGCCCGCTGCGCCACCGCATTCCCCAGATACGCCTCGCGCACCTGCGCCTCATACCCCCGTGCCCCCGCGACTCCGCCCGCCCCCGCCCAGCCAAGACTCCCCGCCCCCGACAAAGCCGGCCGCGCGCCCTCCCGCCCGGACTTCCACCCGAACAACCCCATAGAATCCTCCCGAAAACCGTAACAAAAACCCCTCTCCCCCGGGGGAAGAGGGACCCAAAAACCCTCTCCCCCCGGGGGAGAGGGAGGGGCCCGCGCGAAGCGTGGGAGGGTGAGGGCACGTGAGGCTCGAAACTCAACCCCACCCCCACCCGTCATCCTGACGAAAGTCAGGATCCAGAGCCAAGCAGCGTCACCCCATGCGACCCTGGATCCTGACTTTCGTCAGGATGACGGAGAAGGGGTACGGGCCCCCAAAGCCCCACCTCAAACCACCCTCACCCCCACCTCGACCCGCCGCCGCAAGCACAACTCCGTCAACGCCCACACGAGCGCATCCGCCCGATCCGGCGAGCGCCCGGGCCCGACATACCCCCCGCTCACCAGCCCGCAGAGCTCGTCCTCCAGCGCCGGAAACGCCCCGACATGAAAGACCCGCCCGCCCTCGTACAACGTCGCCACCGGCTCCGCCCGCGCGACCTTCCCGCGGCTCGCATGGACCAGCCGCACCGGCAGCGCACAGTCCGCCGCCATCAGCACGCTGCGGACCATCTCCCCGCCCTGGTTGCACTCCGCGACCACCCGGTCCGCACCGTGCTTCGCCGCACAGTCCGCCACCGCGCGCGCCCAGCCCTCGGGCGACAGGCCCGCAACACTCGCATCTTCCAGCACATAGGCGAGCCCGTCCTCGCCCAGCGCGACGCACACGATCCCGCACGCATCGCCCCCCGTCCCCGCCGGCGGATCGACCCCCACGACCACGCGCACCAGCGCCGGCACCGCCCCGCCGCGCTGCCGCTCGAGCAGGTCGCGCGTCCACAGCGCGCCCTCGACATCGTCGATCAGTTCGCCGTCCAGCTCCTGTCGCCCCAGCCGCGTCCCCGCATAGGTCTGGGTCATCGCCGCGACGAACGACGCGGGCAGGAACGGATTCTCCCCCGTCCCCCCGCGCGATTCAAACAGCCCCGGCAGCGCGAGCAGCCGCCGCATCAGCGGCACCGGCCGCGGCGTCGTCGTCACCAGCACGCGCGGCCGGTCGCCGATCCGCAGGCCCATCATCAGATTGCCCCAGGTCGCGTCGCCATAGCGCCACTTGGCCAGCTCGTCGCACCACGCCGCATGATGCTCGGGCCCGCGCAGTTTCTCGGGCGCCTCCGCCGAATAGACGAACGCGCGCGCGCCGCTGTCGAACACGAACTCGCCCGCGTCGCGCCGCCAGCGATAGGTCTCGCCCGCCTGCGCCACCGCGATCAGCCCGCTCTCGCCCTCGACCATCACCTTGCGGACGTCGTCCATCGTGCCGCCGACCATCGCGATCCGCGCGCCCGGCATCGCGCGGGCCAGCGCGCTCACCCATTCGGCGCCCGCGCGCGTCTTGCCGAAACCGCGGCCCGCGCGGATCAGCCAGACCTGCCAGTCGCCCGCGGGTTCGCGCTGCCCCGGCAACGCCCAGATCGCCCAGCTCTCGTGCAGCGTCCTGAGTTCCGCCTCGGACAGCCCGCGCAACAGCGTCACCAGCTGCCCCCGCGGCAACCCCCGCAACCGCGCGAGCACGGCAGGATCGAACGTTGCGCCTTCGGTATCCGCCATCACGCATCCCCCGTGACGGACGAAGCCTGCGCGTCCAGCGCATCGAGCCGCGCGACCAGCACCGCCTCGAGCTCGGCCAGCGACACGCGCTTGCACAGCGTCCCCGCCCCCGATCCGCCAGCCGCGCCACCCGCAGCCCCCCCGCGCTTGCGAAATCCCAGCGCCTGCACCGCGACCCGCGGATCGAAATGCGCCCCGCGCGACTCCGCCTCCGCATCCCCGTCAACGACCCCGTCAGGTTCCCCCTCAGCTTCCCCCTCAGACTCCGCCTCAGCTTCCCCCTCAGCTTCCCCCAAAGCATAGGCCAGCAACCGCGCCTCGAGCGTCTCGTACGCCGCCTCGATCGCCCCCGCCCAGTCCGCCGCGAACACCGCGTCGCGCGCCTTCAGCGCATGCGCCCCGCGCGGCGCCATCCCCACCGCGCGCGCCGACGCCGCGATGTTGCACGTCGCCGCCAGATGCTCGAGAAACGCCGCGCGCTTGGCGGGCGTCCAGCCGCCCTTGGCGGCCTTGCGCACCTGCAACCGGCCCCCTGCTTTCCCGCCACCCGCCGCCACACCCGCCGCCATGCGCCATCCCCCAAATGGATCGGGCCGGTCCGCCGCCGGGGGATCACCCCGACCGCGTCCGGCCCGACTCGCAATTCGTCATCGTTCCCGTTATGTGCCAGAACAGCGTGACGATGTCAAGGGTGAATAACCGATCTGGTTAGCGCGTCGGCACCGGCTCCGCACCCGAATAGTCGTAGAAGCCGCGCTTGGTCTTGCGGCCGAACCACCCGGCCTCGACATATTTGACCAGCAGCGGCGCGGGCCGGAACTTCGGATCGCCGGTCCCCTCGAACAGCACGCGGGTGATCTCCAGGCAGGTGTCGAGCCCGATGAAATCGGCCAGGGTCAAAGGCCCCATCGGGTGATTGAGCCCCAGCTGGCACGCCAGATCGATGTCGCGCACCCCCGCCACGCCTTCGCCGAGCGCAAAGCACGCCTCGTTGATCATCGGCATCAGCACGCGGTTGACGATGAACCCCGGCGCGTCGTTCGCATGCACGACCTGCTTGCCGAGCTTTTCGGCGAACGCCTCGACCGCGGCGACCGTCGCGTCCGACGTGGCGAGCCCGCGGATCAGCTCGATCGGCCGCATGACGGGGACGGGATTGAAGAAATGCACCCCCATGAACCGCGCCGGATCGGGCGCTGCCTGCGCCAGCCGCGTGATCGGGATCGACGAGGTGTTCGACGCCAGGATCGCGTCCGCTTTCAACACCTTGCCGACCTCGGCAAAGATCGTCCGCTTGATCGCCTCGCGCTCGGTCGCGGCCTCGACGACGATGAAACAGTCGCCCATCTCGGCGACGCTCGCGACCGGTTCGATATTGGCCAAGGTCGTCTCGCGGAAGTCGGCGGTGATCTTCTGCTTCTCGACCAGCCGCGCCATCGCCTTGCCGATTCCCGCCTTGCCCGCCTCGGCCTGGGGCAGGCCCATATCGGCCAGCAGCACGCGGTAGCCCGCCTGCGCGGCGACCTGCGCGATCCCCGCGCCCATCTGTCCCGCGCCGATTACGCCGATCGTCTGCATCGCACTCTCCATCTCCATTGCCGCCCCTTACCATTGATGGTTGTTCGACTATGGCCTCGCCCCTATCGAAGCGGGACCGTCGCCGCCAGACCGGTCAGGAGGTCGCATGCGCTATCCAGTTCTCGTTTCGCTTCTGCCCGTTTCGGTTCTGGTGGCCGCGACGGCCTGCAGCCCCAGCGGCAACACCGGCGCGCCCAACGACGCCACGGTCCCGCTCGAAACCCCCGCGCGCCCCAAGCCGCGCCCCGTCGTGCGCGGCGCCGCCCCGCAGGCCCCCGCGGAGCCCGCCGTCGACTCCAAGGCACGCCCCCGCCCGACCAGCGTAAAGACCTTCGGCGCCTGGGGAATTGCCTGCGATAACGGTGCCTATTGCACCGCGGTCTCGATGGCGCCCGACGATTCGAGCATCGCCGAACTCTCGATCGTGGTCGAGCGCGGCCCCGCCGCCGACGCCCCCGTATCGGTGACGATCGGCACGCCGGGCAGCGCGCTCCGCCGTGTCGTCGTCGCGATCGACGGCACCCCGCTCGCCAGCGGCAATCCGGGCGACGACCGGCGCTTCACCGTCACCGGCCCGGTCGCGATGACGCTCGCCCGCCGCCTCGCCACCGGCACCGCGATGACCGCGCGACTCGACGGCCGGACGATCCCCGTCGTCATCACCGGCGCCGCCGCCGCGCTCCGCTATGCCGACGCGCAACAGGGCCGCGCGGACACCCCCGGCGCGCTTGTCGCGACCGGCGACAAGCCGCCCGCGACCACCCCGCCCGCACTCCCGACGATCCTCGCCGCCCCGCTCACCGACCGCAGCGCGCAGGCCCCCGCCGCGCCGCTCGTCGCGCAGATGCGCCAGCGCACCGGCTGTGCCGCGGACCAGTTCGGCCCCGTCACCAACGAGACCTATGCGCTCGACGCCACCACCGATCTCGTCCTGCTATCCTGCGGATCCGGCGCGTATAATGTCATCACCCGCGCGCTGATCGTCCGCGACGGCAAGGCCAGCGAAGCGCCGTTCGACCTGCCCCCGCAATTCGGCGAACCCGGCGCGAAACCCGCACTCGTCAACGCGGGCTACGACCCGAAGACCGGGCTGCTCAGCTCCTACGCCAAGGGCCGCGGCATCGGCGATTGCGGCGTCGGCCAGGACTATGTCTGGGACGGTACCCGCTTCCGCCTCGCCGAAATGCGCATGATGGGCGAATGCCGCGGCGCGATCACCTGGCCCGTCATCTGGCGCACGACGGTCGCCCGCAACTGACGCCCCTTCTTCTTCCGTCATCCTCTTCTTCTTCCGTCATCCTGACGAAAGTCAGGATCCAGAGTTACTCAGCGCCAACCTGTTTGGCTCTGGATCCTGACGTCCGTCAGGATGACGGCGCCCGCGGCTGACGGCAGGCCTACCGCCCCGCCAGTTTCACCAGCGCATCCCCCGTCAACCGCTGGATCGTCCAGTCCTCCATCCCCACCGCACCCAGCTTGCGATAGACCGCGATCGCATCCGCATTCCAGTCGAGCACCGACCATTCGAACCGCGCACAGCCCCGGTCGATCGCGATCCCCGCCAGATGCGCGAGCAGCGCACCGCCGACCCCCTGCCCGCGCGCCTCGGGCGTCACGTACAGATCCTCCAGATACACCCCGCGCTTGCCCGTCCAGGTCGAGAAATTGTGGAAGAACACCGCGAAACCGACCGGTCCCTGCGGCCCTTCCGCGATCACCGCCTCGGCGGCGGGGGTATCCCCGAACAGCGCCTCGCCCAGCGTCGCCTCGGTCGCCTCGACCGCATCGGGCTCGCGCTCGAACGCCGCAAGCTCGCGCACGAAGCGCAGGATCGTGCCGGTATCGGCGCGGGTGGCGGAACGGATCTGGGTCATGCGGCGGCCTCCATCGACGTCTGCGCGATATCGCGCCGCCGCGCCGCATACAGGCATGCGACGACGATGACACCCGCGCCGCACGCGGTAAACGCCGACACCCGCTCGCCGAACACCAGATAGCCAAGCCCCGCGGCATAGACGAACGAGCTATATTCGGTCGTCGCCAGAAATCCCGTGTCACCGTGGGCATAGGCCCAGCCGAGCAGCCACAGCGACGCGGTCGCCAGCCCCGCCGCCAGCAGCAGCCGCGGCCATGTCGCGGCATCGGGCACCACCGCCAGCCACGGCGCCGCAAGCGCCAGCGTCGCGGTCACCACCAGCGCCTGGAAGAACGCGATCTCGCCCGGCCGCGCCGCCTGCGCCTGCACCCGCGCGATCACCAGATTGACCGCATAGAGCAGCGCCGATCCCAGCACCGCGGCGACCCCCGTCAGGCTCGCCGCCCCCGCCGCGCCCTCGCGGCCATGCCCGATCATCACGATCCCGACCCCGCCCAGCGCCACGACCGACGCGACCACGACCCGGCGCCCGACGCGTTCGCCGAGCGTGACGGCGGCGAGCAGCAGCGCGAGGATCGGCGAGATGTAGGTCAGCGAAATCGCCTGCGCCATCGGCACGCGCGCCAGCCCCCAGAAGAACAGCAGCGCCATCGCCGCGGTCACCAACCCTCTGGCAAGATGGAGTTTCAGCGCCCGCCCGCTCGGCCGCCCGCTCCGCCCGAGCTTCCAGGCGACCGCCCCCAGCCCGACACTCGCCATCTGCCGCCAGAGCAGCGCGTTATACACCCCGATCCCCAGCACCAGCGACTTCATCACCGCGTCCATCACCGAGAACAACCCGATCCCGAGCGCCGCGACAGCAAAGGCCAGAGCAGGCGAAACGAGCCGGGCTGTCATCGAATCAGGCGGACTTCGATATCCAGATCGAGCCCGGCCCACGCGGTATCTGCCGTCAACACCGGCACCGCCAGGCGCGCCGCGAGCGCAAGGCACGCCCGATCGCCGAGCGAGAGACCCAGCGGCCGCGTTGCCGTGCGCAACGTCGCCGTCCGCACCGCGTCTTCCGTGCCATAGGCGAAGCTCTCGATCGGCAGCGTCTTGAGCACACTGGTCACGTCTTCCGCCGAAAGATCGAGGTCGATTACCTTCGTCATGATCTCGGCCAGATTGACGCTCGACAGGCAGAACGGGCCAATGTCGCGAACCAGAATATCGCCGCCCGGCTCACCACGAAGATAGGCCAGCACGACCGACGCATCGATGACCTGTCTCATTCGCCCCAGTCGGCGCGTCGCTCGTGAAGAAACTGGTCGACGCTATATCCGCTCAGCCCGCGACGCAGACGCGCCAGCGCCGCATCGGGGTCCTCACGGCGAAGCAGGATGCCGTCGGCGTTCGCTTCGAGGACGATCGAGTCACCGTCCTTGATGCCCAATTCCCGGCGCAAGTCCGCCGGAATCACGATCTTGCCGCCAGTAATCACTTTGGCATGATAGGTCATGGCCGAGCCTCCAGTACCCGACGCATAGCACCGGACCTATTCCGCCGCCATCTCCGGCACCAGCGCCGCGACCGCCGCGTCCGCCGCCTCGATCTCCGCCGCCTTGGCCTCGACCAGCTTGACGATATGGTTCACCATGTCCGCATCCTGGACATGATGATCGGTGACCCCCGACAGATACACCATGTGCTTGCCGTTGCCGCCGCCGGTGATCCCGATATCGGTCTCGCGCGCCTCACCCGGCCCGTTCACCACGCAGCCGAGCACGCTGAGCGACATCGGCGTGCGGATATGCTGCAATCGCTCCTCCAGCGCCTGGACGGTGCGGATCACGTCGAACCCCTGCCGCGCACAGCTCGGGCACGACACGACGCGCACGCCGCGGTTGCGGATACCCAGCGCCTTCAGGATCTCGAACCCGACGCGCACTTCCTCCTCGGGCTCGGCCGACAGCGAGACGCGGATCGTGTCGCCGATCCCGTACCAGAGCAGGCTGCCCATCCCGATCGCCGACTTGACCGTGCCGCCGACGAACCCGCCCGCCTCGGTGATGCCGAGATGCAGCGGGCAGTCGACCTGTTCGGCGAGCTGCTGATAGGCCGCCACCGCGAGGAACAGGTCGGACGCCTTCACCGCGACCTTGAACTCGTGAAAGTCATGGTCCTGCAGCAACTTGATGTGATCGAGCGCCGATTCGACCAGCGCATCGGGGCACGGCTCGCCATATTTCTCAAGCAGATGCCGCTCGAGGCTCCCGCCGTTCACGCCGATCCGGATCGCGCAGCCATTGGATTTCGCCGCGTCGACGACCTCCTTCACGCGCGCCGCAGACCCGATATTGCCCGGGTTGATCCGCAGGCACGCCGCGCCCGCATCCGCCGCCTCGAGCGCGCGCTTATAGTGGAAATGGATATCCGCGACGATCGGCACGCGGCTCGCGCGGACGATCTGCTTCAGCGCGCTGGTCGATTCGACATCGGGGCAGCTGACGCGGATGATGTCGACGCCCGCCTCTTCGCAGCGGCGGATCTGGTCGACCGTCGCCTTGATGTCGTCGGTCGGCGTGTTGGTCATCGTCTGCACGGTGACGGGCGCATCGCCGCCGACGGGGACGTTGCCGACCATGATCTGGCGGCTCGTACGGCGGGTGATATCGCGCCAGGGACGAAGGGACATGAAGATTCCTCGTGGGTTCACCGCCGTATATAGCGGCTGGACGCGGCGAGCGAAACAACGCTGGCACATGCCGCCGCACGGCCATAGGTTGCCGCATCTCAGCGGAGCCCGATCGATGACCCTGTCCCTCTACGATGCGACGATCCCCTCCAACCTCCAGGTCCTGCGCGCGCTCGACGCGCTGCTCGACAAGGCCGAGGCCTTCGCCACCGAGCGCGGGATCGCCCCCGCCACGCTGATCGATGCAAAGCTCGCCGACGACATGCTCCCCTTCGGCTATCAGGTGAAGTCGTGCGTCGCGCATTCGGCGGGCGGCGTGCAGGGCGTCCGTGACAGCGTCTTCTCCCCCGACCGCAGCGCCTGGCCGACCGATTTCGCCGGGCTCCACGCCGCGGTACAGGGCGCGATCGCGACGCTCGAGGGCTATGACCCGGCCGAGTTCGACACGCTCGCCACCACCGCGACGAAGTTCGAATTCGGCAGCTATGTCATGCCCTTCACCGGCGCGAACTTCCTGCTGTCCTTCTCGCAGCCCAATTTCTACTTCCACGCCAGCATCGCCTACGCGATCCTGCGCGCGCAGGGCGTCCCGCTCGGTAAACGCGACTTCCTCGGCGTCCCCCGCATGGCCGCCTGACCGGGCCGGGCCGGGCGGGCCCGCGCCGGCGTGACGGGGCAGCGCGTGCTTGCAGCCCCGTCACCCGCCGCCTAGGGCGCTGCGATGACCCGGCATTACGGCATGGACTGGCTGCGGATCGGCGCCTTCGCCCTGCTGATCCTTTACCATATCGCGATGGTCTTCGTGCCGTGGAACTTCCATGTGAAATCGGCGCATGTCGAGGACTGGGTGCGGCTGCCGATGCTCGCCACCAATGCGTGGCGGCTGACGTTGCTGTTCGTCGTCTCGGGCTATGCCAGCCGCGCGCTGCTCCGCCGGTCGAGCGGACCGGTGCGCTTCTTCGCGACGCGCTGCTACCGGCTGCTCGTGCCGCTCGCCTTCGGCATCCTCGTCATCGTCCCCCCGCAACCCTGGGTCGAGCTCGTCACCCGGCACGGCTATGCGGGCAGCTACTGGACCTTCTGGACGCACGATGCCTTCCGCTTCGGCCCGCTCGACGGCCTGTGGCTGCCCGCCTGGAACCACCTCTGGTTCGTCGTCTATCTCTTTGTCTACACCGCAGTCCTGACGCTCGGCGTCGCGCTGGTCCGGGGCCCGCGCAGCCTGCGCAGCCACCAGAATGTCCGCAGCCGCGGCGCGCAGCGGCTCTTCGACCGTGTCTTCGGCGGCTGGCTGGTGCTGCTCCTGCCGCTCGCCTGGCTCATCTTCGTGCATGGCTGGTGGTTCCAGATGGCGGCCGAGAGCCAGGCGCTGCTCGGCGACTGGATCGCGCACATCACCTATTTCCCCGCCTTCCTGTTCGGCTTCGGCCTCGCGCGCTCCGAACCCACGATCGCCGCGATCGCGCGGCTGTGGAAGATCGGCGCCGGGCTCGCGCTGCTCGGCTATGCGACGATCCTCGGCATAGAGCTTGGCTTGCCCGCCGGGGTTGCGAAGCCGCACTGGGTCTATACCGCCTACGGCATCGCGCATGCGCTTGAGCAATGGGGCGGAATCGTCGCGCTGATCGGGCTCGCCGAACGCCATCTCAACCGCGACCATCGCTGGCGGCCGATGCTGACCGAGGCGGTGTTCCCCTTCTACCTGATCCACCAGACGATCATCGTCCTCGTCATGTACGTGCTGCTCCCCGCCGGCCTTCCCGGCTGGGCGGAGTTCCTGATGCTGCTCGCCGCGACGCTGATCGGCTGCTTCGCTTTCTACCGGATCGGCCGCAGGGTCGCCCCCTTGCGCCCGCTGATCGGGCTGCGTCTCCACCTTCGTCCCACCCCGCCAACCTTGTGAAAGCCCCCATGCCCCAACCCAACTGGACCCTCGTCATCCACGGCGGCGCGGGCAAGCTCGACCGCGAGATGCTCTCCGCCGACCAGGATTCGGGCGCGCGCGCCGGCCTGTCGCGCGCGCTCGACGCCGGCGCCGCGGTGCTTTCGGGCGGCGGCACCGCACTCGACGCGGTCGAGAACGCCGTCCGCGTGCTCGAGGATGATCCGCACTTCAATTCGGGCCGCGGCGCGGTGTTCACGCATGACGGCGGGATCGAGCTCGACGCCGCGATCATGGACGGCCGTACCCGCGCCGCGGGCGCCGTCGCCGCCGCCACCGCGACTCGCAGCCCGGTCGGCCTCGCCCGCGCGATCCTCGACGACGGCCGCCACGTCTTCCTCGCAAGTGCCGGCGCGGACGCGTTTTCGCGCGAGCACGGCCTCGAACAGGCGGATCAGGACTGGTTCGCCACCGACGAGCGCCGCCGCCAGTTCGCCGAGCTTCAGGCGAGCGGCGACATGTTCGACGTCGACATGAAATACGGCACCGTCGGCGCGGTCGCCTGCGACGGTAACGGCCATGTCGCCGCCGCCACCTCGACCGGCGGTGTCACCGGCAAGCGCTGGGGCCGGATCGGCGATTCGCCCGTCATCGGCGCGGGCACCTTTGCCGACGATCGTGCCTGCGCAGTGTCATGCACCGGCTCGGGCGAGTTCTTCCTGCGCGTCGGCGTCGGGCATGAGATCGCCGCGCGCGTCCGCCTGACCGGCGAACCGCTCCAGGCCGCGACCGAGGCGGTCCTCGCCGAAGTCCGCGCGCTCGGCGGCACCGGCGGCGCGATCGTCGTCGCCCCCGATGGCAGCATGGCCTGGTCGTTCACCACGCCGGGCATGTACCGCGGTACCGCATCCGCAAAGGGCGCGCGCAGCGTCGCCATCTACGCTAGTGAGCAGCCATGATTCGCACGTCCCTGACCGCGCTCGGCCTGCTCGCCGCAACCGCGCTGACCGCCGCCCCCGCCACCGCCTATTGGGAATATGGGCATGAGACGGTCGCGCAGATCGCCTATGCCAATGTCGCGCCGCGCACCAAGGTCGCGATCCGCCGCCTCCTCGCGCAGCAGGCGTTGCTCGACACCCCCGAATGCCCGGCCGGCACGATCGAAGAGGCAAGTGTCTGGGCGGATTGCATAAAGCCGCTCAAGACCGCCGACGGCAAGTCGCGCTTCGGCTTTGCGTACAGCTGGCATTACCAGAATGTCGATGTCTGCGCGCCGTTCGACCTGACGCCTGCCTGCAAGGACGGCGACTGCGTCTCCGCGCAGATCGACCGCGACGTGACCCTGCTCCGCGACCGCAGGACCTCGCCGCACGACCGCGTCCAGGCGCTCGCCTTCCTCATCCACTTCGTCGGCGACCTCCACCAGCCGCTCCACGCGGGCGATCGCCACGACAAGGGCGGCAACGACGTGAAGACCGATTACGGCATCTACGCCCCCGCGCGGCTCAATCTCCACTCGGTCTGGGACGGCACGCTCGCCGAACGCGCGATCTCCGCGCCGCCCTCGCTCGTCCGCCGCTACCCCGCCGCCGAACGCGCGCGCATCGCGGCCGGCACCGTCGCCGACTGGAGCCGCGAAAGCTGGCAGATCGCACACGACGTCACCTACGCCTCGGCGCTCGGCGGCGACGCCTGCGCCCCCGTCCCCCCGCGCGTGAAGCTCGACGAAGCCACGATCGCCCGCATCGCCCCCGTCTCCCGCGAAGAAGTCCGCAAAGGCGGCCTCCGCCTGGCAAAACTCCTAGACAAGGCCCTGACCTAAAACCCCTCTCCCCTCGGGGGAGAGGGAGGGGCCCATGCGCCCTTGCGCATGGGAGGGTGAGGGCACGAGGCTCAAGCCCCCGCCGTCATTCCCGCGAAGGCGGGAACCCAGACCGGCTACCCTCGCGACCATGCCCGACCGTCAGCCCATCTGGATCCCCGCCTCCGCGGAGATGACGAAGGACGGGGCAAGGCTCCTAACGAGCCCGCCCCCGGCCCTCAGTTCAGCACGATCGTGACCGCCCGGCGATTCTCCGCCCAGGCCGCATCGTCCGACCCCTGCGCCACCGGCCGCTCCGACCCATAGCTGATCGTCGTCATCCGCGACGCCGACACGCCGCGTGCCGCCAGGTAGTTCTTCGCCGAATTGGCCCGTCGGTCGCCCAGTGCCAGGTTATACTCGCGCGTGCCGCGCTCGTCGCAATGCCCCTCGATCGTGATCCGGACATTGGGGTTGCGCGCCAGCCACTCGGCCTGGCTGTCGAGGATCGCGCGCGCGGTCGGATCGATATCGTACATGTCGAGCGCGAAATTGACCGTGTTGCTCTGCACCGAGCGGCGGAAATCGGCGTCCGACCCGGGCACGATCGCGCCGTTCGCGCCGCCATTGGCCAGCCCGCCGGTCGGGTCGACGCCCGCCGACGAATCGACGGGGGCGGGCGGCAGGGTCTCGGGGCGCTTCTTGGCGCAGCCCGCGACGGCGATCAGCGCGGTCGCGCACAGCAGCGTTGTCGTAAACTTGGCCATCACATCTTCTCCCGTGGTCGGAACATATTCCAACATAGATTACATAATCGGTCTAGGGCCGCAGCGGGCCCCAGGCTGGATCCGACCCGTCGAGCGGGGTCGGAATCTTGCGCTCGTTGACGCCCGTCAGGTCGACGGACCACAGGTCCGCCTTGCCCCCGCCGCCGCGTCCCGAGCGGAAGAAGTTGATCACGCGGCCGTTCGGCGACCAGCTCGGCCCCTCGTCCTGCCAGTCGTTGGTCAGCAGCTTCTCGCCACCGCCGCTCGGGCTCATGATCCCGATCCGGAACCCGCCGCCCAGCTTGGTGAACGCGATCAAGTCGCCGCGCGGGCTCCACACCGGCGTCGCATAGCGCCCGCCGCCAAAGCTGATCCGCTGCTGGTTCGATCCGTCGGCGTTCATGACATAGATCTGCTGCCCGCCCGACCGGTCGCTCTCGAACACGATTTTCGATCCGTCGGGCGAATAGCTTCCGCCCGTGTCGATCCCCGGCGAATTGGTCAGCCGCTGCGGCGCGCCGCCCTGGCTCGACACGCGGTACACGTCGGTATTGCCGCCCTGCGCCATCGAGAACAGGATGTTGCGGCCATCGGGCGAGAAGCGCGGCGCAAAGGTCAGGCTGGCATTCTGCACCACCAGCCGCTGCCGCCCGGTGCCGATGTCATAGACATAGATCGCCGGCCGGTTGTTCACATAGCTCATATACACGATCGACTGCTGGTTCGGCGCGAACCGCGGCGTCAGCACGATCGACTGGCCATTGGTCAGGAACCGGTGGTTCGCACCGTCCTGGTCCATGATCGCCAGCCGCTTGATACGCCGGTTTTTGGGTCCGGTTTCAGAGACATAGACGACGCGGCTGTCGAAATAGGCGCCCTCGCCGGTCAGCCGCGTATAGACCATGTCCGCGCATTTATGCCCGGCACGCCGCCAGTCCGACGGCGGCACGACGAACCCCTGCCGCGTCAGCTCGGCGCGCGACGACACGTCGTACAGATAGCAGCCGACCGTCAGGTTCCCGTCGCCATTCGCGCGGATGAAGCCCTGCACCAGCGCCTGCGCACCCGTGCTGCCCCAGTAATCGAACCCCGGTGCGGTAACCTCGGGAAAGCCGATCGCGCGCAGCTGCCCGGGGGCGAGCGGCGTGAACAGACCCGAATTGCGCAGGTCGTTGGTGACGATATCGGCAAGCTGCCGGCCGAGCACGTCGGTCGACCCCGCCGGCGTCGACACCACCGCGGACGTCGGCATCACCGGCACCGCGATCGGCATCGGCGCGGAGATCCCGCCCGTCACGTCGACCACCAGCCCGCCGGACTGATCCTCCGCCGCCGGCGTGCCCGCCTGCGGAACGGGCGCCGGCGCATCCTGCGCACTGGCCGCACCGCCGGCAACGAGTGCCAACACGCCGACCGAAGCAAGCACCGCCCTCACCCCAGACCCCACCCCGGCGAAGGCCGGGGCCCAGCTGGGAGACGCTGCTGCAAGCACGGTGCGCGCCGTCACGAAAACCTCTCCACCTGGGCCCCGGCCTTCGCCGGGGAAGAGGCTGGAGATCATGGCAGGCCGGCGGGGGGACAGCGATCGGAACATAACGGACATCCTCATCCGGGAAGCTTGTAACGCAGGCTGAAATTGCTCCAGCCATTCTGCACGTCATACAGGTCGTCGGGCAAACCGCGCAGCGGCGAACAGCCCGTGAAGGTCGCGATCGCCAGATCGTCGACGCGGTCGACATAGCGCCTGTTCTCGTCGTCGACGCCCGCATGCCCGGTGATCGTCGGCCGCGACTTCAGCGTCCCGTCGCGGTTGAGCTTCAGGTTGATCGTCACGCGGATCCGCTCCGCGCCCGGCCCCGGCGTCACCTGCCGGTTCGCGCAGGGCTGCACCTGTCGCAGGATCGCCGAGCCGATATTGGCCGCCGCCTGCGCGCCGAGCTTGGCCGCCTTGGGCGCTTCCGACTTGCTCGGCGACGGATCCGCCGACAGGCCCTTCAGGAAGTTGTCCCCCAGCCGCGACCCGCGCGGCCGCGCCGCCTTCGCGTCCGCAGTCGATCCGCTGCCCTTGGTCGCGGACGGCTTGGCGGGCTTTGCCGAGGACGCCGCACTCTTGGCGGGCGCCGCGCTCGACTTGGCCGCGCTCTTCGCCGGTGCCGCCTTGGCAGGCGATGGCTTGGCCGCCGGTTTCGCGGGCGCAGGCTTGGATTTCGCCGGGCTCGGCTTGGCCGGCGCAGGCTTGGCCACCGGCTTCGGGACTGGCGCAGGCTTCGCCACCGGCTTGGGCGGCGCGGGCCTGGGCTTGGCCACCGGCTTGGGCTCGGGCTTCGGCTCGGGCTTGGGCGCCGGTTTGGGGGGCGCAGGTTTGGGCGCAGGCTTTGGTGGGGCCGGCTGCGGCGCAGGCGGCACCGGATCCGGCTGCGGCTCGGGCTCGGCCTCCTGCGGCGCGGGCGGTGCCGCATCCTCGGGCGTGCCCTCGTCGGGCGCGACCGATTCGGCGGGCGTCTCCGCCGATTGCGGCGCGGTCGCCTCGAGCGCCACGTCGGGCACCAGGCTGATGTCGATCGGCTGCTGGACGATCTTGGGCGGCTCGGGCGTGTCGAGAAACCCGACCGACAACAGCGCGAACAGCACGACATGCCCGACCAGCGCGACGCCGAACCCGATCTTTTCGGAGCGATCCATCACCAAGGGCCCATCACCGCCGCGACATCAGTTGGGTGTGCCCTCGACCGTCACCAGCGCGACGCGGTTCAGCCCGGCGCGGTTGAGCTCGCCCATCACGCGCATCACCCGGCCGTAATCGAGCTTGCGGTCCGCGCGCAGCAGCACCTGCGGCTCGTTGCCGACCGCCCGGCTCGCCGCGATCGAGGCGAGCCGTACCGGCAGCGCGTCCTCGCCGATCTGATCCTGGTCGATAAACACCGCACCCGTCGCATCCATCGAGATCTCGACGGGTTTCTGCTCCTGGTCCAGCGCCTTGGCACGCGCATCGGGCAGGTTCACCGGCACGCCCGCGGTCATCAGCGGCGCGGTCACCATGAAGATGATCAGCAGCACCAGCATCACGTCGACCATCGGCGTGACGTTGATGTCCGCCATCGGCGCGCGCCGCCCGCGACCGCGACCCGAAGGAAGGTTCATCGCCATCTACGCGCCTCCCGTGCACAGCACCGGCCGGCCGCTCATCGCGCGCCGTCCAGCTGCCGCGACAGCGTCGCATGAAAGCCGTCGGCGAAACGGTTGAGGCTCGCCTCGATCCGGTTGATGCCGTGGCTGAAGCGGTTGTACGCGATCACCGCCGGGATGGCCGCGAACAGGCCGATCGCGGTCGCGAACAGCGCCTCGGCGATCCCCGGCGCGACGACCGCGAGCGAGGTGTTCTGCGCCGCCGCGATGCTCGTGAAGCTGCGCATGATGCCCCAGACGGTGCCGAACAGCCCGACGAACGGCGCGACCGATCCGACCGTCGCCAGCACGTTCAGCCGGTCCGACAGCGTGTCGATCTCGTGCGCGACCGCCGCGCCCATCGTCGTGGCGAGCCGCTCGCGCGTCCCGGCCTTGTCGATCGTGCCGCCCGCGGTCGACCGCCGCCACTCGGTCACCCCGGCCGCGAACACGCGCGCCGATGGCAGGTCGGTCTCGCTCTCGGCCTTGTAGAACACGTCGATGTCCTCGGCCTTCCAGAAGTCGCGCTCGAACCGCACCAGTCCCTTGCGCGTCTTGCCCAGCCGCCGCCAGAACGCGACGATCAGCGCCCAGGTCCAGACGCTGGCGAGCAGCAGCCCGATCATCACGCCCTTCACGACCAGATCGGCCTGTAGGAACAAGTGGATCGGCGACAATGTCGCGCTATCCATAGTCAGAACCGGATTCATGCTTCCCCCTGCCAGACAAGGCGTTCGTAGATGTCAGTCCATGCGCGCGGCTGGCGTCGCGGCCGGCCGTTGGGGGCGATCAGCGCCGCCACCACGTCCGCCTCGGCCAAGACAAGCCCGCCGCACATGACTCGTTGATGAATGGCGACGCTGGCCGCGCGGACCTGCGTGATCCGTGAGACGATCACCAGCGCATCGTCGAGCCGCGCGGGCGCGGCATAGCGGATGGCGAGGCTCGCGATCGCATAGGAGCCCTCGCCCGCCTCGAACGCCGCGCGCTGGTCGATCCCGCCGACGCGCAGCATGTCCGACCGCGCGCGCTCCATGTAGCGCAGGTAATTGGCGTGGTAGACGACGCCCGACAGGTCGGTGTCCTCGAAGTACACGCGCAGCGCGAACCGGTGCTCGCGCCCCGCAAAGCGCCCTCCCGCCGGTTGATCCTGCTCTGCGTCAGCCATTCCGGGGGCTGTTAACCCAAGCATCGCCGCGAAGAAAGCATTCGCGTCGCCCGGCCCGCGTTTCGCACCGGCGCAAGCGGATACGACTCGTCTTATTGCAGGACGCCCGGATCGACCTGCAGCTGCGGACGCGGCGCGACGGGAAGCGGGGGCTGTGTGACGGGCCGGAGCTGCGCCTGCAATCCCGGCGTGGCGGGCGGGGCAGACGGCAGCGGTGCCACGCCGGAACTGCCGACCGGGACCGCGCCGTTGCTCGCAAAGATCACGCGCTGTGCCGGAAGCGGCTGCACCGCAGTGCCGCGCCAGGCGTCGAACGCACGGTAGAAATCGGTGAAGGGCTGCTCCAGCATCGGCAGCCGCGTCGCGGCAAAGCTCGCCAGCATCGGCCCCGGCACGCTCGCGCCCTCCGCCAGCACGCGCCCTGCCGCTTCGCAGAAGGCATCGCGCGACGGCGACTGCGAGAAGAAATTGTACAGCCGCGTCATCGAATCGTCGTAGCGATCCTGCCAGTCGCCGCCGCCCGCGCGATATTCCGCCGAATAGGTCGCCTCGGCCTTGGCCAGCACCGGCTTCTGCGCGGCGAGCATCGCGTTGTAGCCCGCGACGATTACCGCCTCGTCCGGTCCGCGGCACGCGAGCGCCGCGACGTTCAGCGCAGCGCGCAGGTGCCAGATCTTCGCGGATTCGGTCAGGTTGCGGTTCGGCGTCGGATAGGTGCCGTCGGCGAGCACCGCGGGGATCTTCATCCCCGGGAACGCACCCTTGGGCAGCGGGGCGGCGACCGGTACCGGCGCGACCGGCGCCGGTGCGGGCGCCGCGACCTCGACCGGCTTCCGCGCGCACCCGGCGAGCAGGGCTGCGGTCACCGCAATCATCGCAAACTGACGCTTCATCGACTCAAGTCCTCGCTGTCCCCCGACCGAGACAGACCTGCCGCGATAAGGTTAACAGGGTATAAAACGCGTACGCGACTGCAACCCTAATGCGACGAACGGCACGATCGCAGCGTGTTAGGCCGGGAAGGATCAGGCCGCGCGCGCCTCCAGCGCCGCCGCCGCCTGTGCCATCAACTCGGCGATGATGTCCGCGACCGGCTCTTCCTTCGTGACCATGCCGACCGACTGGCCCGCCATCACCGACCCGTGCTCGACATCGCCGTCGACCACCGCGCGGCGCAGCGCGCCTGCCCAGTAATGTTCGATCTGCAACTGCGCCTCGCCCATCGCCACGCGCCCCTCGTCGAGATGCCCCGCGACCTCGCGCTGCTTGGCGGAGAACAGCTCGCCCGCCGCATTCTTCAGCGCGCGCACCGGGATAACCGGCAGCCGCGCGTCGAGCTGGACGCTGGCGATCGCATCGCGCGCCGAAGCGCGGATGAACGCCTTCTTGAAATTGGCATGCGCGATCGATTCGGTCCCGCAGACGAACCGCGTGCCGAGCTGGACGCCCGCAGCCCCCATGTCGAGATAGCCCGCAATCGCCTCGCCGCGACCGATCCCGCCCGCGACGAACACCGGCACCAGCTCGGCGATCTCGGGCAGCATCTCCTGCGCCAGCACGCTCGTCGACACCGGGCCGATATGCCCGCCGGCTTCCATGCCCTCGATCACCAGCGCATCGACGCCGCTGCGGATCAGCTTCTTGGCCAGCGCCAGCGTCGGCGCGAAACAGATGACCTTGGCGCCGCCCGCCTTGATCGCCTCGAGGCTGCCCTTGGGCGGCAATCCGCCCGCAAGCACGACATGGCCGACCTTGTGCCGCGTGCACACCGCGATCAGCTCGACCAGGTCGGGATGCATCGTGATCAGGTTCACGCCGAACGGCTTGTCGGTCATCGCCTGAGTCGCGGCGATCTCGGCATCGAGGAGCGCGGGCGTCATCGCCCCGCACGCGATCACCCCGAACCCGCCCGCGTTCGAAATCGCGGAGACGAGGTTGCGCTCGCTCACCCACGACATCGCCCCGCCAAGGATCGCGACCTCGGACCCGAGGAATGCGGCGCCGCGCGCCATGCGACGCTGAAGCCGGTCGCTGCCGATGGTCATTACAAAACTCCCGTTCGTGTCGAGCGAAGTCGAGAAACCCCGCGCAGTATCCGTGACATATTTCCCGACAATGCTCGAAACGAACGGACGGTGTCCGTCAAGCCGCATCCTCGGCATCGAGCCCGTAAGCGGTATGCAGCACGCGCACCGCCAGCTCGGTATAATCCTCTTCGATCAGCACGCTGACCTTGATCTCCGACGTCGCGATCGCCTGGATGTTGATCCCGCGCTCGCCGAGCGTGGTGAACATCGTCGAGGCGACGCCCGCATGGCTGCGCATCCCGACGCCGACCACCGACACCTTGGCGACGCGCGTGTCGTGGACCAGGCTCGCGAAACCGATCGCGTCCTTCGCCTTGTCGAGCACGTCGAGCGTCCGCGCCAGATCCGCCGAGGGCACGGTGAACGTCACGTCGGTCGACCCGGTCGAATGCGCGACGTTCTGGACGATCATGTCGACGTTGATCCCCGCATCGGCGAGCGGCGCGAAGATCGCCGCGACCGATCCCGGGCGATCGCTGACCTGCGTCAGCGTGATCTTTGCCTCGTTCTTGTCATGCGCGATGCCGGTGATGAGCTGGCGTTCCATATCGTCGATTTCCTCTTCGCCCACGATCAGCGTGCCGCGGTGACCATCGGTCGTATCGCCATCCTCGAACGAGGACAGCACGCGCACGCGCACATTCTCTTTCATTGCCAGGCCCACCGACCGCGTCTGCAGCACCTTGGCGCCGACGCTGGCGAGTTCCAGCATCTCTTCATACGTCACCTTGCCGAGCTTGCGCGCGCGCGGCACGATCCTCGGATCGGTCGTGTAGACGCCGTCGACATCGGTATAGATGTCGCAGCGATCGGCCTTCATCGCCGCCGCCATCGCGACCGCCGACGTGTCCGACCCGCCGCGCCCCAGCGTGGTGACGCGCTGGCCTTCCGCCACGCCCTGAAACCCCGGGATCACCGCGACAACCCCGTCCGCAAGGCTCGCATCGAGTGCGACCGTGTCGATCTCGCCGATACGTGCCGAGCCATGCGCGTCCGAAGTGTTGATCGGCAGCTGCCAGCCCAGCCACGACCGCGCCTTGCAGCCCGCGGCCTGCAGCGCGATCGCGAGCAAGCCGCTCGTGATCTGCTCGCCCGCCGAGACGACGACGTCATATTCCTTCGCATCGTACAGCGACGACGCCTCGCGGCAGAAGCCGACCAGCCGGTCGGTCTCGCCCGCCATTGCGGAGACGACGACCGCGACCTCGTTGCCTGCATCGACCTCGCGCTTCACGCGCGCCGCGACGTTGCGGATACGTTCGATCCCGGCCATCGACGTCCCGCCGAATTTCATCACGATACGGGCCATGGGCAGCGTAAATCCCTTTGGGTCGAAGCGGCGGCCCTGATAGGTAGCGCGCATGATACTGGCAAGTGACCGCAACGAAAGCGCAACAATCGATCCCCGGGAGGCCGCGCATTTCGGCACGATGGCGGCCGACTGGTGGAACCCCAGGGGCTCGTCCGCGCCGCTCCACCAGCTCAATCCGCCCCGCCTGCGCTACATCCGCGACCGGGTCGATACGCACTGGCACGGCGACGGCACGGGCTTCACCCCGCTCGCCGGCCGGACCGCGCTCGACGTCGGCTGCGGCGCGGGGCTGCTCTGCGAACCGCTCGCGCGGCTCGGCGCCAGCGTGACGGGGATCGACGCCGCGCCCGAAAATATCGCCGCGGCAGAAATACATGCAGCGCAGAGCGGGCTCGCGATCGACTATCGCGCGGGCGGCGTCGAGGGGCTCGACGGCCAGTTCGACCTCGTCACCAGCCTCGAGGTGATCGAGCATGTCAGCGACCCTGCCGGCTTTGTCCGCGGGCTCGCGCGCGTGCTGGCCGACAATGGCCTGCTGATCCTGTCCACCCCCAACCGCACGCCCTTGTCGCGGCTCGCGATGATCACGATCGCGGAAGGCACCGGCCGCATCCCGCGCGGCACGCATGACTGGAACAAGTTCCTCACCCCCGAAGAACTGACCGCGCTGTTGCGCGACGCCGGCCTCCACGTCGTCCACACGCAAGGCCTCGGCTTCTCGCCGGCAACCGGCTTCACGCTCAGCGATTCGACCAGCCTCGACTATTTCCTGACCGCGGTAAAAGCCTGACCCTTGCCCCCTCCCACACCACCCCGGCGAAGGCCGGGGCCCAGTTGGGAAGGCCAGGGTAACGAAGCGCGACCCTCAGCCATGACCGCCCCCCGACTGGGCCCCGGCCTCCGCCGGTGTGGAACCGAATCCTGCCGGGGTGGACCAAATAATGGAGCCTAGCCCTCCCCACCCCTGTTCACCCGCGAAGGCGGGTGCCCAAACTGGCCACCCGCCTTCGCGGGTGAACATCCTTCTTCTAGGGGGTTTAGCCGCGCTCTACATCGCGCTCGCCCTCCTCCGCCCCGTCGACCACGACGAAAGCCAGTATGTCGCCGCGGCCGTCCTCACCGCGCACGGCCTGCTCCCCTATCGCGACTTCGCCTATCTCCAGACCCCGCTCCAGCCCTTCCTCCTCGCACCTGTAGCGCTGATCGCCGGCGCCTGGACCTGGCCCGCCCTACGCCTCACCAACGCGCTGCTCGGCCTCGCAACCGTCGCGTTCGTCCACGCCGCAGCGCGCCGCACCGGCGCCGGCCCCGTTACCGCGCGCCTCTGCGCCGCCTTGTTCGCGACCACCGACATCCTGCTGTTCAGCATCGGCACCGCGCGCAACGACGCGCTTCCTGCCGCCTGCCTCGCCGCTGCGCTCTGGCTGATCGTCCGCGAAGACCGGACCCGCGCCGGCGCGCTGACAATCGGCCTTCTGCTCGCCGCCGCGGTCGCCGCGAAGATCTCCTACGCCTTCCCCGCCGCCGCCTATGGCCTCTACGCGCTGGTCCATCCCCGCCACCGCGTCTGGCTGGTCGCGCTCGGCGCGGTCCCGATCGTCGCCTTCGTCGGCTGGACCTTCGCGCTGTCGCCCGAAGGCTTCCTGTTCGGCACGCTGCACTTCCCCGCCCAGGCGCCCGCGGAATATTACGCGGCCCGGCCCTGGAAGCTCTCGCTTGCCGCCAAGGCGCTCGATACGCTGAAGTTCCTCGCGCTCGGCGCCGCGCTGCCCGCCCTCGCCCTCGTCGCGCGGGCCGCGATCCGACGGCGGCGCGTCACCCTGCTCGACCTGCTCGTCCTCGCCGGACTGGTTGCCGCGCTGCTCCCGGTGCCGACCTGGCGACAATATCTGCTGCCGATGCTGCCCCCGCTGTTCGTCGCGCTCGCCGCCGCCTGGACCGCGCAACCGCCGACCCGCGCAACCACCCGGATCATGGCCGTCTTCGCGCTGCTCGGCCTCGCACCGACGCTCACAGCACTCGTCGAATCCGGCCGCCTTTCGCTCGTCACCGCCATGCGCGAAGCCGCCACGCTCAGGCGAACGCTCGACGCGCGCCGGATCGCCGGCCCGATCGTCACGCTGTCGCCGCAGATCCTGCCCGCCACCGGCCGCCTGCCCGATCCCCGCTTCGCCGCCGGCCCCTTCTACTTCCGCAGCCGCACCCTGCTCGACCCTGCCGCCGAGGCCCGGCTCCACCTCGTCGCGCGCGATCGCCTACACCTCGCCCCGGGCACCGTCATCCTCACCGGTGGCGAATCCGCGACCGCGGGCGATTCCCGGCTCGACGCCGCGCTCGAGAAGGTGGCATCCGGAGCGGTCGCCGTCCCCGGCACCCGCTTCCGGCTGTCGGTCACGCCGCCAGCCGCCCCCGTCGCGCCGCGATCAGCCCGGCATAATAGTCCACCAGTTCCACCGCATGCGCATGATCCGAGCGGACCTGCGCCGACGCCACGACCGCCGCGCGCCTGAGCATCCCACGGTCGCGCGCGAACAGCCGCGCGATCGCCGCCGCCGCCGAGGTCGCATCGCGCGCCGTATAGAGCTCGCTGGCATGCCGGTCCGCAATCTCGGCGCACCCGCCCGTATCGGGCACGATCAGCGGCAGCCCCGACGCCATCGCCTCCGACGCGACCAGCCCGAACGGCTCGGCCTCCGATCCGTGGATCAGCGCGTCGCAGCTCGCCATGATCGCGGCCAGCCGCTCGCGGTCATAGACCGGTGCGAACATCCGGATATGCGGCGATCCGCCGATCCGCCGCGCGATCGCCTTGCTCTGGCTGCCCGTGCCGAACAGGATCAGCCCGATCGGCAGGTCGGTGCCCGCGCGCGCGACCGCGTCGACGACCAGCGGCCAGCGCTTCTCGCCGTGATGCCGGCCCAGCCCGATCAGCAGCATCGCGTCCGCCGGCAAACCGCATTGCTGCAACAGCCGCGCCCGCAGCGCCTCGTCGCGCAGCCGCGGCGAGAAATGGCCGCGCTCGATCCCCAGCGGCATCGCCGCATCGATCCGGACCCCACGCGCGCGCAACCGTTTCTCCAGTGCGGGTCCGTTGGTGACGACCGTATCGAACCGCGTCAGGAACCGGTTCATGTAGCGGCTGTACCAGCCGAACGCGCGCTCGATCCGGTCGTGGCTGGCGAACCCCGCGAACCAGCGCTGCGCATAGGCGGCGATATTGTCGTTGTGCATGAAGAAGGATTTCAGCGCGCGCTGCTGCCCGTCAGGCCCCATCCAGTCGCCGACGAACCAGGCGGGCCGCCACGGCGAACAGCATTCGACCACATCCGGATCGAGCTCGTCGAGCACCCGGTGAATCGCCGCACGGTCCCAGAACAGCCCGTAGTTGCGATCGAACGGCATGCCCGGCGATTTGAGATAGATCACGCGCCCGCCACCCGGCCGCTCATCGACGCGGTCCTCGCGACCCGGCGCGACGACGATCAGCTCGTGCCCCAGATCGGCGAGGATCCCCATCTTCCGGTCGATATAGGTGCGCACGCCACCGCCGGTCGGCGAGTAGAATTCGTTGACGTCGACGATCCGCATCTCAGCCCGCCCGCCCCCTCACTTGCCGTCCAATGGGCCAAACCCGCCCAGCCCGCGCAGATATTGCGCGCGGATCGTGACATGCGTGAGTCCGGGCCCGACCTCGACGATCGCCTGGTCGACCTTGGGTCGCGATCGGCCGAGCCGGTCGCCCTTCACGAACCCCGCGCCGTCCGACCAGACGCTGAACTTGGCCCGGCCGTCACGGTCGTGCGTGAACAGCAGCGCGTAGCGGCCCGGGTGCGGCACGCGGATGCACAAGGCGGTCGGACCAGTCGCTGGGGCCGGCACGCTGATCCGGCGAAACGTCTTGCCCGCCGCGATCAGGTCGCGGTCGCCGCGCAGGAAATCGGCCTCGTCGGGCGGATAGAGTTCGAGCTTCAGATTGCCCTTGCGATCCTTCAGTCCGACGATCGTCGCCGCGATCGCCGGCCCCTCGTCGCGCTCGCACGCCTGCGCGTCGCTGCCGAGCATCGGCTCCTGGATCGCCGCCCGGCCGCCGGCCCATGCCGGGGCGGCACCCGCGACCAGCCCCGCCAGCATCAGTCCCGCCCCAATAAATCGGTTCACGCACGCGTCCTCATCGCGATCGCATGCCCGCTGAATATGACAATCAGAATGACATGGACGAGCAGCGTCAGCGCCGCGGTGAACGCGACGAGCTCGGACAGCGCCTGGTCCTGGCCGATCAGCAGGATCGCGAAATTGGCGAACAGCAGGTCCTTGTTCGGCACCAGCGGCAGCCGCGACACCAGCAGCCGCCCCGCCGCGAGGAACAGCCACATCGCGATCGACACGCCGGGGAGCGCGAAATGCCAGGCGAGCGCGATCAACAGCGATCCGCACATCAACCGGATGCAGTGGATCATGAACACCCACCACAAGGTCGCGCGCGGCAGCGAGAAGACGCGCCGCGAGAAGATCAGGAACGGCAGCGAGATCGCAAAGGTGATCGCCGCCGACCCCAGCACCGTCTTGAACAGGTCGGGCGGCAACAGGTCGCGGCTCAGCGGCAGCGCAATCGCGACCATCGCCAGCGTGATCGCGTTGCCCGCGATCGCCGACAGGATCGTCACGTCCTTCACTGCGCCGAACGGCGACGCCACCATCCGTGCCCGCGCCCGCGCCCAGGCATAGAAATAGGCGTCGCCTGAATAGCCGAACACCACCTCGTTCGCGATCCGCTTCTTGATCAGCGCGACCAGCCCCGCGACCGGGATGCCCCATAACCGGCGGAAGATCACGTAATCCCCCGTCGGGGGCGACATGTAGAGCAGCGCGAAACAGAGGTAGAATCGGGGATCGGACGGCACCGACCGCGACAGTCCGGCCAGCCCGTGCGCGAACAGCTCGCGCGCGAGCCCCGCGATCATCGCCAGCGTCAGCACCGCGCCGATGATCGCTGGCCACCGGCTGCGGAAGGTCTTGAGCGGTTCGAGCCCGACGATATCGGCTCCCGCCTGCACCACCCCGCCCGCGGAACGACCCGGCGGGTTCCCGGCCGTCAGCGCGGAGCCCGTCATACGCGTACGCATCGAACGATCCTCGTCCTGTACCGCGCACCCGGCCTTTCCGGGCATGCCATCACGCCGCGCCAATAGCCGCCCCGCCGCCGGCTTGCACGTGAAGATCGAGTCATCCGTCCCCGAACCCGCGCGGTTCGCCGCCGCTTACCCTCTCGCCATCGCGCCCCGGCCGCGCCATCTGTGCGCGATGCCCGGCGCGCACCACATCCTCACCTATGCAGACGACCTGTCCGGCGGCGGCGTCGAACGCGCGCAGCTACGGCTCGCGCGCGGCTGGCTCGCCGCAGGGCGCCGCGTCACGCTGGTGATCGGCGACCCGACCGGCCCGCTCGCCGCCGAGCTTCCCGACGGGCTCGAGGTCATCCCCGGCACCGCGCGCACATTGCCCGGCCTCGTCCGCCGCATGGCCCCCGACATCGTCTTCTGCCCCGGCAATCATTATACCGGCATCGCCGCCTGGATCCGGCTCAGGCTCGGCCGGGCCTGTCCGCCGATCGTCGCCAAGATGTCGAACGCGCCCGACCGCGGCGACCATGGCCGCCTGCTCCACGCCGCACACCGCATCTGGCTCGCGCGGCACGGCCGGTTCCTCGATCACCTCGTCGCGATGACCCCCGGCACCGCGGTCCAGGCCGCCGCTGCAACGCGCATGCCGGGCCGGGTCAGCGTCATCCCCAACCCGCCGGCACGCGCGGCGCCGGGCGCGACGCTCCCCGTGCTGCCGTCGCGGTTCATCCTCGGCGTCGGCCGGCTCGAACCGCAGAAGCGCTGGGACCGGCTGCTCGCCGCGGTCGCAGCACTCGCCGATCGCGACATCACGCTCGTCATCCTCGGCGAGGGCGCATGTCGCGGTGCGCTCGCGGCTCAGGCGACCGCACTCGGCCTTGCCGCCCGCGTGCACCTGCCCGGCCATGTCGCCGATCCGCTCCCGGCAATGGCCCGCGCACAGGTCGTCGCGCTGACGTCGGATTTCGAAGGCGTGCCGGGCGTCCTGCGCGAGGCACTGTCGGTCGGCACGCCCGTCGTCGCGACCGATTCGAGCCATGCGATCGCCGAGATCGTCGACACCCCCGCACGCGGCACGATCGTCGCGCGCGACGACGGCCCCGCACTCGTCGCAGCCCTCGACGCCTGGCTCGCGCCCGGCATTTCGCGGCCCGCACCTGTCCCGCAACCCGGCAACGACTCGGCCCAGCGCTATCTCGCGCTGTTCGATACGCTCGTCAGTCCGCGGCCTTCTCATCCTCGCGGTCCGACCGACGCTCGAGCACGGTCTTGAGCATCGCGGTCATCGGATCGGCAAGCGCGAGGCCAAGGATCCCGAACAGCGCGCTCGCGAGGATCTGCGCGCCCAGCGTCAGCGCGGGCGGCAGGTCGACGGTGCGCTTGGCAACCATCGGCACGATCACATAGCCGTCGATCGTCTGCACCACGAAATAGGTGCCGATCGCCCAGTAGCCGGTGTCGACGCCCGCGCTGAAGCCGACCGCGACCATCAGCACGCCGGTAACGATCGCACCGATATTGGGGATGAAGGCAAGGATGCCCGCGATGATCCCGAGCAGCATCGCCATCGGCACGCCGCCGATCGCCAGTGCGATCCCCGTCGCGACGCCCTCGACCGCCATGCCGAGCAGGCGCCCAGCGAGCAGCCGCCGCATCGTCTCACCCATCGTCACCATCGTCCGGGCGAATTCGTCGCGCAGGTCGGTCGGCACCATCCACTGCACGCCGCGCGCATAGGTGCCCGGGTCCATCGCGATGAACAGCCCGAGCACCAGGATCATGAACAGGCTGGTCAGCGCGCCGATCGCGGTGCCGACCCAAGATGTCACGCGCCCGACCGACCCCAGCGCCTGCTTGGCGATCCCGCTCACGTCCGACACGCCCGGCATCAGCCCCTGCGACGCCAGATAGCCCGTGAACCGGTTCGCCTGCAGCTCGAGCGTCGAGCGCAGCTGCGTCACCTGTTCGGTTACCTGCACGCCGGTCAGCACGAACGTGCCGATCATGAACACCAGCACAAGCACCACGACGATCAGCAGCCGCCATCCGCGGCTGATCGGCAGCACCCGCCCGAGCAACCGGACGCCGCCGTCGAGCAGCGATGCGAACACCACCGCGGCGAAGATCAGCAGCAACGGCTGCACCAGCACGATCGCCAGTGCGATCAGGCAGGCGAGCCCCAGCCAGATCGTCGCGCGCCGCACTTCGGTGCGCAGCGCCGGGTCGCGCATCTCGACCGGGCTGGCCTCGTCGACGCGCTTGGTCGCGCCGCTATCGTCGGCCATCTCAGTTCGCCGATACGGGATGCAGCGACGTACCCGCGCGATCCGACCGGAGCGATCCCCACCAGGTCAGCGGGTTGTAGGTCGCATCGCCGTCGAGGCTGAAGGTAATGAACTCCGCGCGCCCGCCCAGATTCTCGTACGGCACCGGCCCGCCAAGGCCGAGCTGCGTCAGCGCAAAGCGGCTGTCCGCGGACCGGTCGCGATTGTCGCCCATCAGGAAGACATGAGCCGCCGGGATCGTGATCGGCCCGTAATCGTCGCCCGGGCTCCAGCCCATCTCGATGGTGTCGAACCGCCGGCCATTGGGCAGCGTCTCGGTGATCGTCGGCAGGCGACAGATCATCGCGCCGTCGGCCCGCGTCTCGCGTGCGCCGGGATATTCGTCCTCGCTGCACGGGCTGTTGGTGTCGACCGGGATTAGCGTGTCGTGGACGGGACCGCGCTTCACCGGCACGCCGTTCAGGATCACCGTCCCGCCGCGCACTTCCAGCCGGTCGCCCGGCAGGCCGATCACGCGCTTGATATAATCGTTCTGTGTTCCCGGCGGCGTCACGATCACCACGTCGCCGCGTGTCGGCAGCGACCCGAACAGCCGCCCCTTGATGAAGGGGATCTGCACGCTCCAGCTGTCTTCCTGCTGGCGGAGCACGACGCTCTTGAAGATCGCGACCGGGTTCGGGATCGTCGGCGACACGAACGACCAGCCATAGGCGAATTTCGTTACGACCAGCCGGTCGCCGATCCGCAAGCCCGGCAGCATCGATTCGCTCGGGATGTAGAAGGGCTTGGCGATGAAGCTGTGGAAGCCGAGCACCACCAGCACCAGCCAGAATATGCCCTTCACCTCGCCCCACCAGTCGGTCCCGCGCCGCGCGGGTGCCGTCGTCGTGGTGGGAGGGGAACCGTCGTTGCCCGGAGGCGGGACGGGTGTGGCGCCGACCCGCGATGCTGCCGGATTCTCGAGCGACTCTTTGCCGTCCAACGCCGCTTCCTTCATCGATCTTTATCCGCGGATAACAGGGGTATCGCTTCGATTATCACAAAGGCTTGCGCCCAGGGATGATCGTCCGTCATGGTCAGGTGCACGCGTGCGGCGTGGCCGAGTGCGGTCAACGCGTCAAGCCTCGCCTTGGCCCCGCCGGTCAGGGCCAGCGTCGGCGCACCGCTCGCGGCGTTGACGACGCCGATGTCCTTCATGAACACGCCCGCGCGAAACCCGGTGCCGACCGCCTTCGAAAACGCCTCTTTCGCCGCGAACCGCTTGGCGAGCGTCCCCGCCTTGGTGAACGGCCGCCGCGCCGCCTTTGCCAGCTCCACCTCGGTAAACACCCGCTGCTCGAACCGCTCGCCGAACCGGTCGACCGACGCCTGGATCCGCTCGATATTGCACAGGTCCGACCCCAGCCCGATGATCATCGCGACGCCTGGAGTCGGAAGACAGAAGAGTCTGTTCGCGCGGAGGCGCGGAGGCGCGGAGAGTATGAAGGCCGCAAGGGCGGCAGGATGACGTGAGGGAACGGATGGGTCGCAGCGAGCACCGCCCCCCTCTTCTCCTCCGCGCCTCCGCGCCTCCGCGCGAACAAAACCTTAAAACTACCGCGCCGCATCCATAGCCTCGCGCATCCGCCGCACCGCCTCGCCAAGCCCCACGAACAGCGCCTCGCCCACCAGGAAATGCCCGATGTTCAGCTCGCGCACCTGCCGGATCGCCGCGATCGGCGCGACATTGTCATAGGTGAGCCCGTGCCCCGCATGCACCTCGATGCCGTTCTTCGCCGCCAGCGCCGCCGCATCCTCGAGCCGCCGCAGCTCGACGCTGCGCGCATCGCCCGACAGCTCGGCATAACGCCCCGTGTGCAGCTCGACGACCGGCACCTTCAGCCGCACCGCCGCCTCGATCTGCCGCGCGTCGGGCTCAATGAACAGCGACACGCGGATCCCCGCCCCCGCCAGCGCGTCGACCAGCCGTGCCATCCGGTCATAATGCCCCGCGACGTCGAGCCCGCCCTCGGTGGTCAGCTCCTCGCGCTTTTCGGGCACGATGCACGCCGCATGCGGCCGGTGGCGCAGCGCGATGCCGAGCATCTCGTCGGTCGCCGCCATCTCCAGGTTGAGCGGGATCGCAAGCTCGGTCGACAGCCGCGCGATATCGTCGTCGGTGATGTG
This sequence comes from Sphingomonas sp. STIS6.2, assembly GCF_000732685.2. Lineage (NCBI taxonomy): Bacteria > Pseudomonadati > Pseudomonadota > Alphaproteobacteria > Sphingomonadales > Sphingomonadaceae > Sphingomonas > Sphingomonas sp. STIS6.2. Next base: position 40,783 of record NZ_JPDP02000056.1, on the reverse strand, counting down.
CCGGCGATCCTCGCGCAGATGCGCGGTGATCCCGTCCGCCCCCGCCGCCGCCGCGACCAGCGCCGCGCGGACCGGATCGGGATAGCCCGCCCCGCGCGCATTGCGCACCGTCGCGACGTGATCAATGTTGACGCCCAGGCGCAGATGCGCGGTGCCGGGGGGGCTCATGCTGCCGCCCTGCTGCCGGGCTTGATCGCCGGGATCGCCGCGAGTTCGGGGGGCAGTGCATCCGCTGCATAGGTCGGCACATCGAGCCGGATCAGCGGGAAGAACGGCACGCCAAGGTCCGCCGCGCCGTTCGACCGGTCGACCAGCGCCGCCGCCGCGACCGTCTCGCCGCCCGCGCGCCCGATCGCCGCGATCGCCTCCTTCGACGACAGCCCGGTGGTCACCACGTCCTCCATCATCAGCACGCGCTGCCCCGGCGCGAGCCGGAAGCCGCGGCGCAGCTCGAACACGCCGTCGGGCCGCTCGAGGAACATCGCCTCGACACCCAGCGCGCGCGCCATCTCATGACCGCAGATCACCCCGCCCATCGCCGGCGACACCACCGCGCTGATCGACGCGCGCAGGTTCTCCGGGATCCGCGCGACCAGCGCCTCCGCCAGCCGCGCGCCACGCCTCGGGTCCATCAGCACGCGCGCGCATTGCAGATAGCGCGAGCTGCGCAGGCCCGAGGACAGGATGAAATGCCCCTCGAGCAGCGCCTCGGCAGCGCGGAATTCGGCGAGCACGTCGTCTTCAGTCATCGCGGGTCATCGCTCCAATGAAATCTGTCGCGCTGTACGATCGCGGCAAAGTCCACGCAATGACAACCGCCACCGCCCCCGCCACCACCCCCGCGCCGGCCGCCATACGCCCCGAAAAATTTGCCGGCGCGTGCAACAAATTCAACAAAGCCCGCACCGGGGTTGAGGCTCGCCCCGCCGCCGCCTATAGCCGAATGTCAAAATGATAAGCAGACATCCGCGCGTCCGTGATACGGGTTCGCACCAAACCGGGGTCAAGAAAAACGATGCGCATACTGGGGATGAGAGGATTGGCGATCGCAGCGGGGCTCGCACTGGCGAGTCTTGGCGGCGTCGCCGGGCAGGCTGCACCGGCTTCGCAGGCCGCCGCGACCGCGCCTGACACCGGCGCCGCGGGCGCTGCACCACAGGCCGCGGCCGGCCCGGCCGGCGTGTCGAACACCGCACCCACCAGCGCTGCCGCCCCGGCGACCGCGAATCCCTCCAGCCCGGCGCTCGCCGAGGATGGCGGTTATGCGATGGCCCCGACCCCCGGCGTGGGCCAGCCCACCCCCGGCACCGTCGGCCTCCAGCCACAGGTCACCAAGAACGGCGTCTTCGCGCACTGGATGCACAATGCGATCCTGATGCCGACGATCACCGCGGTCTCGCTGCTGGTGCTCGCTTTGCTCTTCTGGGTGGTCTTCCGCTATCGCCGCGCCGCCAACCCGGTGCCGTCGAAGACCAGCCACAACACCGTGATCGAGATCATCTGGACGCTCGCCCCGGTGATCATCCTCGTGCTGATCGCGGTCCCGTCGATCGGCCTGCTCTCCGCCCAGTTCAAGCCGGCGCCCGCGGGCGCGGTGACGATCAAGGCGATCGGCAACCAGTGGTACTGGACCTACCAGTATCCCGATAATGGCGGCTTCGAAGTCACCGCGAACATGCTGAAGGAGGCCAAGGACGTCGGCGCGGGCGAACGCGCACGCACCGATGCAGACGGCCCGCGCCTACTCGCGACCGACAACCGCATCGTCCTGCCGGTCGGCGTGCCGATCCGCCTCATCACGACCGCGAACGACGTGATCCACAGCTGGGCGGTCCCTGCCTTCTGGATCAAGCTCGACGCGATCCCCGGCCGCCTGAACGAGACGAGCTTCACGATCGACAAGCCCGGCCTCTATTTCGGCCAGTGCTCCGAGCTATGCGGTGCGCGTCACGCGTTCATGCCGATCGCGGTCCAGGCCGTCTCGCCTGCGCAGTTCGCGGCGTGGGTCCGGGCCAAGGGCGGCTCGATGCCGACCCCGGGCCAGGCCTCCGACAAGGTCATTCCGCAGCCCGGCGCCGACGGCTCCGCGGCCAAGGTCGAGGAGGCGGCGGAAACCGCCAACGCCACCGGCCCGGTCGAAAACGTGACCACCGCAGCGCCTGCGACGACGCAGGGCGCCACCTCCAACCCGGCCGGCGCCGGCAACGCGGGACTGTAAGATGACCGACACCGCTCTCAACCCGTCGGCGTTCGTCGCCCATGATGCGCATGCGCATCATCACGATGCCGATCACAAGCCCGGTTTCTTCGCGCGTTGGTTCATGTCGACCAACCACAAGGACATCGGCACGCTCTACCTGATCTTCGCGATCGTCGCGGGGATCATCGGCGGCTCGGTCTCGGGCCTCATGCGCGCCGAGCTCGCCGAGCCCGGCATCCAGTATCTGCAGGGCTGGGCCGGCATGCTCCACGGCGGCAGCGCCAGCCTCGACGAATCGCTCCACCTCTGGAACGTGCTGATCACCGCGCACGGCCTGATCATGGTGTTCTTCATGGTCATGCCGGCGATGGTCGGTGGTTTCGGCAACTGGTTCGTGCCGATCATGATCGGTGCGCCCGACATGGCGTTCCCGCGCATGAACAACGTGTCGTTCTGGCTGCTGATCCCCGCCTTCACGCTGCTGCTCGCCTCGCCCTTCTTCGGCGGCGCAGGTAACGGCTGGACGCTCTACGCTCCGCTCTCGACCTACGGCGAGCCCGGGCCGTCGACCGACATGGCGATCCTCGCGCTCCATCTCGCGGGTGCCTCGTCGATCCTCGGTGCGATCAACTTCATCACCACCATCTTCAACATGCGTGCGCCGGGCATGACGCTGCACAAGATGCCGCTGTTCGTGTGGTCGATGCTCGTCACCGCGTTCCTGCTGCTGCTCGCGCTCCCGGTCCTCGCGGCCGCGATCACGATGCTGCTGACCGATCGCAACTTCGGCACGACGTTCTTCGATCCGGCCGGCGGCGGCGATCCCGTCCTCTACCAGCATCTGTTCTGGTTCTTCGGCCATCCCGAAGTCTACATCATGATCCTGCCGGGCTTCGGCATCGTCAGCCAGATCATCTCGACGTTCAGCCGCAAGCCCGTCTTCGGCTATCTCGGCATGGCCTATGCCATGGTCGCGATCGGCGTGGTCGGCTTCGTCGTGTGGGCGCACCACATGTTCACCACCGGCCTGTCGGTGAACACCAAGATGTACTTCACCGCCGCGACGATGGTCATCGCGGTCCCCACCGGCATAAAGATCTTCTCGTGGATCGCGACGATGTGGGGCGGCTCGATGAGCTTCAAGACGCCGATGGTCTGGTCGATCGGCTTCATCTTCATGTTCACCGTCGGCGGCGTGACCGGCGTCGTGCTCGCCAACGGCGGCATCGACGATTACATGCAGGACACCTATTACGTGGTGGCGCATTTCCACTACGTGCTCAGCCTCGGCGCGGTGTTCTCGCTGTTCGCGGGCTTCTACTACTGGTTCCCGAAGATGTCGGGCAAGATGTACAACGAGTTCCTCGGCCAGCTCCACTTCTGGGTGTTCTTCATCGGCGTGAACGTCATGTTCTTCCCGATGCACTTCCTCGGCCTCCAGGGCATGCCGCGCCGTTATCCGGACTATCCCGACGCCTACGCGCATTGGAACTATGTCGCGACGGTCGGCTACATGATCATGGCCGCGGGCATGGCGATCTTCTTCGTCAACCTGATCTGGTCGCTGATCGCGGGCAAGAAGGCGGCGGACAATCCCTGGGGTGAGGGCGCGACGACGCTCGAATGGACGATCTCCTCGCCCCCGCCCTATCACCAGTTCGAGACCCTGCCGAAGATCGACTGAGGGCGGACAAGGGCCATCAGGCCCCCGGCCGGCGCGGCAACGCCGCGTCCGACGACACGGGACTTGCTCCCGTGTCGGGGCCAGCCAGAAGACGCCTCGGGGCAACCCGGGGCGTTTTTCATATTCGCCGTCCCCCAAACCGTCATCCTGACGAACGTCAGGACCCAGAGCCCGGCCGGACAGCGCTCGCCCGAAAATCGTCCCACCCCGGCACGCCGCGAAATCCCCCGCTAGCCAAACCCGGCGCGGGTCCCCAAACACCGCGCATGCCGACGCTCCAGCACCTCGCCGTCTCGATTCTCGGCCTGACCCTCGCCGGCGGGACGGCGATCGCGCTCACCGGCGCCCGCCCCGTGACCGCCACCCAGGCCCCCGCCGCACCCCGCACCGCGCCGAAGGCCCGCCCAGCGGCCCCCGCGCCGAAACGGGCCGCCCCGGATCCCGCCGCCTACACCGTCAAGCGCATCCTCCAGATCCCGGGGCCGATGCGTCAGGGGGACCATTACTGGGACGAAACCGGCGCCCCCCAGGGCCCCGTCATCGTCACCGTCGACCTCGCCGCGCAGACCGTCTCGGTCTTCCGCGCGGGCTATGAGATCGGCACCGCGGTCATCATCTACGGCGCGGACGACAAGCCGACTCCCTTGGGCGTCTTCCCGATCACGCAGAAGGATGCGGACCACGTCTCCAACCTCTACAATGCGCCGATGCCGTACATGCTGCGGCTGACCGATGACGGCATCTCGATTCATGGCAGCGATGTCGGCGACGGCTATGCCACGCATGGCTGTATCGGCGTGCCCAGGGCGTTCGCGAAGCGGATCTTCGACGCGGTGAAGCTCGGCGACCGAGTGATCGTCACCGATGGCGAGCGACTCGACCTCGGCCAGCCCATCACCGCCGCCTGATCGGCGCCCGCCACCATACCCGGGTTTCGATTTGTCCAGCAGAACCCCAGCAGAACCATGGCTTTCCCCGAACCGCCGGGTCGCGTATAGGCCTGCGCAACCATGACCACTGCGACGCCCCTGCTTCCCCCCGCCGAATGGCGCGACTTTCTGGCGCTGACCAAACCCCGGGTGATGACGCTCGTCGTGTTCACCGGGCTGTGCGGCATGCTCGCCGCGCCCGTCGGCATCCATCCCGTGATCGGCTTCACCGCGATCCTGTGCATCGCGCTCGGCGCGGGTGCGGCGGGGGCGCTCAACCAATGGTATGAATCCGATATCGACGCGGTGATGCGCCGCACGCAGAAGCGCCCGCTCCCCGCCGGCCGGATGGACCGTCAGGCCGCGCTGCATTTCGGCGTCGGCCTCGCCAGCTTCTCGGTCCTGCTGATGGGGCTCGCGGTCAACCTCGCCGCGGCTGCGATCCTGACCGTCTCGATCCTGTTCTACGTCCTCGTCTACACCGTCTGGCTCAAGCGCCGCACGCCGCAGAACATCGTTATCGGTGGTGCGGCGGGTGCCTTCCCGCCGCTGATCGGCTGGGCGGCGGCGACCGGCGACGTCGCGCTGCTCCCGCTGCTGCTGTTCGGGCTCGTCTTCCTGTGGACGCCGCCGCATTTCTGGGCGCTCGCGCTGTTCGTGAAGACCGATTACGCCAATGCGGGCGTGCCGATGCTCCCCGTCGTCGCGGGCGAGCGCGTCACCCGGACTCAGATCGGCCTCTACACCATCCCGATGGCGCTCGCCGCGGTGCTCCCCTGGCCGCTCGGCCTGGTCGGCACTTTCTACGGCGTCGTCGCGACCGTCCTGACCGGGATCTTCGCCTGGCTTGTGGTCGTCGTCGCGACGCGCACGACCGGCACCGACGACGCGATGAAGCCCGAGCGGCGGCTGTTCAAATATTCGATCCTGTATCTCTTTGCGATGTTCGGCGCGCTCGTCGTCGATAGGTGGCTGGCATGAACGACGACAAGACCCGCGAAGACCTGATCCGCCGCCGCCAGATGGGCCGGGCCAAGGTGATGGCGCTGCTGCTCGGCGCGTTCGTCATCCTCGTCTTCGCCATCTCGATCGCCAAGATCCAGGCGGGGATGCCGCACTGATGCGGATCGAGCGCACCACGCGAACCGCCCTGCTCGCGGTGCTCGGCATCTGCTTCATGACCGGGCTCGCCTTTGCCAGCGTGCCGCTCTACCGCCTGTTCTGCCAGGTCACCGGGCTCAACGGCACGACGCAGCGCGGGCTCGTCGCCCCGGGCGGGACCGATCGCCAGATCCGCGTCGATTTCGATGCCAATGTGAACCCGAAGCTGCCGTGGAAGTTCGCGCCCGAAAACCCGTCGGACACGATCGCGGTCGGCGCGCGCGACATGGCGTTCTTCACCGCGACCAACACCTCGGACCGGCCGATCACCGGCACCGCGACGTTCAACGTAACGCCCGCGCAGGCCGGCAAATATTTCACCAAGATCCAGTGCTTCTGCTTCACCGAGCAGACGCTCAAGCCCGGCGAGACCGCGCGGATGCCGGTGATCTTCTTCGTTGATCCGAAGATCCTGAAGGATCCCGACGCGGCGGATATCCAGACGATCACGCTCAGCTACACGTTTTACCCGGTGGATTCCGCGAAAAACGCAAGCTAGGACAGTCGTAAAGAACATAGGGGAGTAACATGGCCGGCGCCAAGAACCACGATTATCACATCCTGCCGCCCAGCGTCTGGCCGCTGGTCGGGTCGATGTCCGCACTCGTGATGGCGGTCGGGGGCGTCATGTGGATGCATGGCGGCCATGTCGACAAGCCCAATGGCGGCGGCTGGATCTTCTTCATCGGCCTCGCCGGGCTGCTCTTCACTTTCTACAGCTGGTGGGCACAGGTCATCGCCGAGGCGCGCGCGGGCGATCACACCCCCGTCGTCCAGCTCCATTTCCGCTATGGCATGATCCTGTTCATCGCCTCCGAAGTCATGTTCTTCGTCGGCTGGTTCTGGGCGTTCTTCGACTTCTCGCTTTTCCCGACCGCGATGAGCATCGTCGACGGCCAGGTCGAACGCGCCGCCGAAGGCGCGGCCGCGGTCGCGGCACAGTGGCCGCCCAAGGGCCTCACCGTCATCAACCCGTTCGAGCTTCCGCTGCTCAACACGCTGATCCTGCTGACGTCGGGCACAACCGTCACCTGGGCGCACCACGCGCTGATCCACAACCAGCGTGGCGGCGAGAAGACCGGGCTGTGGGGCATGATCGGCGTCGGCAACCGCGACGGCGTGCTCAAGGGCCTGTGGCTGACCGTGATCCTCGGCGCGCTGTTCAGCGCGATCCAGGCCTATGAGTACATGCACGCGCCCTTCCCGTTCAAGGGGATCAACTATGGCGCGGCGTTCTTCATGGCGACCGGGTTCCACGGCTTCCACGTCCTCATCGGCACGATCTTCCTGATCGTCTGCCTCGTCCGCGCATATCGCGGCGACTTCACCCCGCGCCAGCATTTCGGCTTCGAAGCCGCCGCCTGGTACTGGCATTTCGTCGACGTCGTCTGGCTGTTCCTGTTCGTCACCGTCTATGTCTGGGGCGGCTGGGGCGCCCCCGTCCACGGCGGTTGAGCACCGCCCGCTCCACTAGCCTCCCCCCCGGTAGGCACCACCCCGGTAGGCCCCACCCCGGTAGGCACCACCCCGGCGAAGGCCGGGGCCCAGTTGGGAAGGCCGCAGTAACGAAGCACTGCCCTGCGTCAGCAACGTCCCCCAACTGGGCCCCGGCCTCCGCCGGGGAGGTGGCATCTGGCGAACCGCCCGCCCTCCCCAATCTGTTCTCCCGCGAAGGCGGGAGCCCAGTCTGGATCCCCGCCTTCGCGGGGAAACACGGACGGACCCGCTGACCGCATGACCCCCGACCCCGACCCCCTCGCCTCCGCCCCCCCGATCGCCCAGGTCGCGCTCAAGGGCCTGTGCCCGCGCTGCGGCAAGCCCACCCTCTTCGCCAAATGGGCCGAATTCGCCGACCGCTGCTCCAATTGCGGCCTCGATTTCAGCAAGTTCAACGTCGGTGACGGCCCCGCCGCGTTCCTGACGCTGATCCTCGGCGCGATCGTCGTCGCGCTCGCGATCACGCTCGAGCTGACGCTGCACCCGCCGCTCTGGGTGCACATGCTGGTCTGGATCCCGTTTACCGCCGCGGGCGTCATCTTGTCGCTCCGCGCCGCCAAGGGTGCGCTCATGTCCGCCGAATATCGCAACGCCGCGCGCGAGGGTCGCAGCCAGCCGTGACGACCACCCGGCGTTTCCCCGTCCTCCCGACCCTCCTCGTCGCGCTCGCGGTCGCGGCGATGATCGCGCTCGGCCTGTGGCAATTGCTCGACCGCCTCCCGAAGAAGGAGGCGTTCCTCGCCCAGCTCGCCGCCAACCCCGCGCGCCCGCCCATGGCGTTCCCGCGCCTGCCCGACGAGACCCTGCTGTTCCGCCGCGCGACGGGCGTCTGCCTCGAGCCGACCGCGATCCGCCTCGCCGGCGCGGGCAAGGCGGGCTTTCGCGTCATCGCCGACTGCCGCACTGGCGCCGAGGGCCCCGGCATGATCGTCCAGCTCGGCACCACGCGCGATCCGAAGCTAAAGCCCCAATGGCCCGGCGGCGCGGTCTCGGGCTATATCACCCACGCCCCCGACGGCCGCTCGCTGATCGGTTCGCTGTTCGACCCCACCCCGGCGCGGTTGATGCTCGTCGCCGACACGCCGCCCGCCGGCCTCACCCCCAACGGCAAGCCCGACATCGCATCGGTCCCGAACAACCATCTCGCCTATGCCGGCCAGTGGTTCTTCTTCGCCGCCATCGCCGCGATCATTTATGTCCTGGCGCTGGGCAGACGCGGCAAGGTTGTGTCGAAAGCTGCGTCCCGCTAACCGGCTTGGCCATGCGTTACATCAGCACCCGCGGCTCGGCCCCCGTCCTCGATTTCGAAGCGGCGACGCTCGCCGGTCTCGCATCCGATGGCGGCCTCTACCTCCCCGAGACATGGCCGACGATGACCCGCGACGAGATCGCCGCGCTCGCCGGGCTCTCCTATGTCGACACCGCGGTCGCCGTCATGGCGCCGTTCGTCGGCGACGCGATGACGCGCGACGAGCTGAAGGCGCTCTGCGACCAGGCCTATGGCCGCTTCTCGCACGCTGCGGTCGTCCCGCTGGTCCAGCTCGACCACGACCAGTGGCTGCTCGAACTCTTCCACGGCCCGACGCTCGCGTTCAAGGACGTCGCGCTCCAGCTGCTCGGCCTCTTCTTCGAACGCTTCCTCGCGGGCACCACCAAGCGCCTGACGATCGTCGGCGCGACCAGCGGCGACACCGGCTCGGCCGCGATCGACGCGGTCGCGGGGCGCGAGGGCATCGACATCTTCATGCTCCACCCCGCCGGCCGCATCTCGGACGTGCAGCGCCGCCAGATGACGACGGTGCTCAGCCCCAATGTCTACAACATCGCCATCGAAGGCAGCTTCGACGACGCGCAGGCGCTCGTGAAGGCGATGTTCAACGACCCCGGCTTCTCCGACCGGTTCGCGCTGTCCGCGGTGAACTCGATCAACTGGGCGCGGCTGATGGCGCAGGTCGTGTACTTCTTCTACGCCGCGGTCCGCCTCGGCGCGCCCGACCGCGAGGTCGCCTTCTCCGTGCCGACCGGCAATTTCGGCGACGTCTTCGCGGGCTATGTCGCCGCGCGGATGGGCCTCCCCGTCGCCAAGCTGGTCGTCGCGACCAACGTCAACGACATCCTCCACCGCGCGCTCAGCAGCGGCGACTATTCGAAGACCGGCGTCGAACAGACCCCGACCCCGTCGATGGACATCCAGGTCAGCTCGAACTTCGAACGCCTGTTGTTCGACCTCGGCAGCCGCGACGGCGCAGCACTCGCCGCACAGATGGCAGGCTTCGAATCCTCGGGCGCGATGCGGCTGACCAACGCGCAGTCGCAGGGCGCGGCGGCCTTGTTCCAGAGCGACCGCGTCGATCTCGACGACATGACGCTCGCGATGCGCTGGGCGCACGAGCATGCCGGGCAGGTGATCGACCCGCACACCGCGATCGGCCTCGCCGCCGCGCTGCGCACCGAAGTTCCGCCCGGCACTCCGATCGTCACGCTCGCCACCGCGCATCCCGCCAAGTTCCGCGACGCGGTCGAGCGCGCGACCGGCGTCCGGCCGTCGCTCCCCGCACGTGTCGGCGACCTGTTCCAGCGCGAGGAACGCTACGTCACCTTGCCTGCCACCTTCGACGCGATCACCGCCTATATCGCCGACCGCGCAAAGCCGTCGGCATGAAGACGCTCGACACCCTCATCGGCGAACCCTGGGCGGATTACGGCCTGATCGATTCCGGGCACGGCAAGAAGCTCGAACGCTATGGCCGCTTCCGCTTCATCCGCCCCGAACCACAGGCGATGTGGGCCCCCGCCTCGACCGACTGGAAAGCGCAAGGCGAGTTCGTCCCCGGCTCGGACGAGGATGGCGGCGGCCGCTGGGAATTCTCGGAATCCGTGCCCCGCGAAGGCTGGACGCTCAAGTGGAACGAGGTGTCCTACACCGCGCAGACCACCCCCTTCCGCCATCTCGGCTTCTTCCCCGACATGGCGCCGGTGTGGAGCTGGATGCGCGAGCGCGTCGCCGGGCTCGACAGTCCGGAATGCATGAACCTGTTCGGCTATACCGGCGTCGGCACGCTCGCGATGGCGACCAAGGGCGTCCGCATGGTCCATGTCGATGCGTCGAAGAAATCGGTCGAGGCGGCCAAGGCCAATGCGCGCCTGTCGGGCATGGCCGACGCGCCGATCCGCTGGATGACCGACGACGCCGCCAAGTTCGTCGCGCGCGAGGTGCGGCGCGGCCGCCGCTATGACGGCATCCTGCTCGACCCGCCCAAATATGGCCGCGGTCCCGAGGGCGAGGTCTGGCGGCTCGAGGAGGACGTGCCCCGCCTCATCGCCGACTGCCGCAAGCTGCTCGACGAGAATTCGCGCTTCCTGTTCCTGACCGTCTACGCGGTCCGCATGTCCGCGCTCGCGATCGGCGAACTGCTGAACCAGGTCTTCGCCGACCTGCCGGGCAAGGTCGAGGCCGGCGAACTCGGCGTCCGCGAGGAAACCCGCGGCCTCACCCTCCCCACCGCCATCTGGGCCCGCTGGTCCCGCGACTGACGCGGGACCACCCCCAAACCGTTCGTGCTGAGCGAAGTCGAAGCACACCCCCGCCCCAAACCCCAAGATCCGTTCGTGCTGAGCGAAGTCGAAGCACCAGCCCCAACACCAACCTACTCCATCCCCGCCCGCATCGCCGCCCCCGCCACGAACGGCGCCCCCGCCACCAGCACCAGGCTAACCGCGCCGAGCAGCTTGAACGCCCCCGCCCCGCCGACCGGATCGAGCGCCCCCGCGCCAAAGATCAGCAACGGCACCGCGAGCGGCAGCATCACCAGCCCCGCCACCGCACTCCCGCCGCGCAACCCCGCGACCAGCGCCCCCGTCGCGACCGCGAGCGCGGCGAGCCCCGGCGTCCCGATCGCCAGCCCGATCTCGACCCGCACCAAGGTCGCCCCCGACAGGTCGAGCAACCCCGCCGCGATCACCGCCGCCAGCATCAGCGGCGGCGCGAACGCCACCCAATGCGCTAAGATCTTGCAGGCCGCGACCAGCGCCAGCGACACCCCGCGCACCCGCAACTGATCGAGCACCCCGCTCTCCAGATCCGGCCCCACCAGCCGCTCGACCGGCAGCAAGGCCGCGAGCAACGCCGCCGCCCAGATCACCCCGCCCCCGACCCGCGCGAGCACCGCCGCATCGGGCCCGATCGCAAACGGAAACAGCACCGCGACCAGCAGGAAGAACGCGACGACCAGCGCCGCCCCGCCCCCCGCATAGCCGCGCCGCACGTCGCGCAAGGTCAGCGCCAGCATCACGCCGCCTCCTCACCCGACAGGACGATCGTCTGCGCCCCCGGGATCGCCAGCGGCAGATGCGTCGCGGCCAGCACGATCCCGCCAGCATCCCGGTGCCGCGCGATCAGCGCCTCGAGCCGCGCGAGCGACGCCGCATCCAGCCCGTTGCCCGGCTCGTCGAGCAGCCAGATCGGCGCGCCCGACGCGACCACGCGCGCCATCGCCACCCGTCGCCGCTGCCCGGTCGACAACATCCGCCCCGGCACCCCCGCGAGCGCCGCGAGCCCGACGGCGTCGAGCGCCTGCGCCACCGCCGCCGCGTCCGCCCCGTCGAGCGCCGCCCAGAATGTCAGCCCCTCGCTCACTGTGCGCTCCGCATCCAGCGCCGCCGCCTCGGCGAGCAGCGCGATGCGCCCGGTCGCGGTCACCGCACCCTCGGCGGGCGGCAACAGCCCCGCGGCGATCCGGATCAGACTCGATTTGCCGACACCGTTCGGCCCCGCGACGACCGCCGCCTCGCCCGCCGCCAGCGCGAACGACACGTCGTCGAACAGCCGCCGTCCGCCGCGGTCGCAGGCGACACGGCGAAACGCCAGGCTCACGCCGCGGCGTCTTCCAGCGCATGCATGTCGTCGTCGCTCAGCCCGAAATGATGCCCGATCTCGTGGATCGTGACATGCGCGACCAGATCGTCGAGCCGCACCCCCGTCTCGATCCATTCCTCGAGGATCGCCCGCCGGTACAAGGTGATGCGGTCGGGCATCGCGCCACTATCCATCGACGATTTCTCGCCCAGCGGCCGCCCCTGATACACCCCCGACAGGTCGAGCGGATGCTCGATGCCGAGCTCTGCCAGCGTCTCCTCGTCGGCGAATTCCTCGATAGCGAAGACGACGTCGCCCAGATGCACGCGGAATTCGGCGGGCAGCCGCGCGATCGTCGCGCGCCCGATCGCCTCGATCGCAGCCGCATCGGGCGCGAGCCCCTGCGTATCACCATGGATTGTCGCTTGCCCGCTCATGGCTCCAGCCATACGCGTTGGCGATCCATAGCTGCAAGGGTACGCGAATGATCGAGGCACTGAACGAGACCGAGCGGGCCGAGGCGCTCGATGGGCTCGACGAGTGGGATTATGACGATGGCCGCGACGCGATCACGCGGACGATCGTGTTCGCCGATTTCGTCGAGGCATTCGGCTTCATGACCCAGGTCGCGCTGATCGCCGAGCGCGCCAACCATCATCCCGAATGGAAGAATGTCTGGAACCGCGTCGAGATCCTGCTCACCACCCACGACGCCGGCGGCCTCTCCCCCCGCGACATCGAAATGGCCGAAGCGATCGACGCCATCGTCGGCGACTCCTGACCGCCGAACCGTCATCCTGACCCCTTCCGTCATCCTGACGCCCCCCCCGTCATCCTGACGAAAGTCAGGACCCAGAGCCCCAAACGGCAACGCCCGTGACTCTGGGTCCCGGATCAAACCCGGGATGACGGAAGCCCCCCTAGCGCTTCACACTCCGCCGCATCCGCTTGCGCAGCGACCCCGGCATCCAGCGCGCGGCGAATGCCATGCGGTGCGCCGTCTTGCCGACATAGGTGTGGACCGCATTGCCGTGCACCGCCGCCCAGGCCGCGTCGGCGACCGCCTCGACCCCGGTCAGCTCGAGCCCCGCGCCCGTCACCGTCTCGCGGATCGACCGGTTCGATCCCCCCGCGGTCGTGTTCAACAGCGGCGTGTCGATGAAGCTCGGCACGATCGCGCGCACCTTGATCCCGTCGCCCGCCCATTCGCCGTCGAGCGCCTCGGTGATCGCGCGCACCCCGAACTTGGTCGCCGAATAGGGCGCCAGCCCCGACGAGCCATAGATAGCCGACGCCGATGCGGTGTTGAGCAGGCACGATCCCGGCGTCCGCTTCAGATAGCCATGACCGATCTTCGCGCCGTTCAGCACGCCGACCAGGTTGACGCCGACCACCCGGTCGATCTCGGCGAAGTCGGTCGTCGCGAGCGGCCCGCCAGAGCCGATCCCGGCATTGTTGAACAGCACGTCGAGCCGCCCGCCCGTCAGGGTCGTGAACGCATCGAGCGACGCCACCCACGCCTCGCGGTCGCGCACGTCCATCACATAGGTCGACGCCCCCTCGGGCAGCAACGCCGCGGTCTCGGCCAGCCCCGCGGCGCTGACGTCGGCCAACCCAACCCGCCAGCCCTTGCGCGCGAACAGCAAAGCGGTCGCGCGGCCGATCCCCGATCCGCCGCCGGTGATGAATATGCTCTGCTGGCTCATGGCCGATCCTCTCCGTTTGATTTTGCGGTATGTTTCCCGCATCCTGCGCCCAGATGCCAGATCAATCTCCAGCGCTCGCTTTCGAACGCGTCACCAAGGCTTACGGCGCGACGATCGCGGTCGATGCGGTCTCGCTCGACATTGCGGGCGGCAGCTTCGTCGCGCTCGTCGGCACGTCGGGATCGGGCAAGTCGACCCTCCTCAAGACGATCAACCGCCTCGTCGAGCCCAGCGACGGCCGCGTCCTGCTCGACGGCACCGACGTCACGCACGGCCCCGCGCCCGCGCTGCGCCGCCGGGTCGGCTATGTCTTCCAGAATATCGGCCTGTTCCCGCACATGACGATCGCCGAGAACATCGCGATCGGGCTGCGCATCGCCGGCCGCGGCGACGAGGCCGATGTCGGCGCGCTGCTCGATCTCGTCGACCTGCCGCGCGACATCGCCGGACGTCTGCCCGACGCGCTGTCGGGCGGCCAGCGCCAGCGCGTCGGCATCGCCCGCGCGCTCGCGCCGGGGGCAAGGCTCCTGCTCCTCGACGAGGCGTTCGGCGCGCTCGATCCCGTCACCCGCGACGCGCTCGGCACGCGCATCCGCGAGCTGCACGACCGGCTGGGCCTCACCACCATCCTCGTCACGCACGACATGGCGGAGGCCTTGCTGCTCGCCGACCGCGTGCTCGTCATGAAGGCCGGGCGGATCGTCGCCGATGCGACCCCCGCCGCGCTCGTCGCGGGTGAGGGCGGCGACGACGCCCAGGCTTTGGTCCAGGTCCCGCGCGCGCAGGCCGACCGCCTCCGGGCGCTCGTCGCATGAGTGCGTTCCTCGACGCGCTGACCCGCGTGCCGCCGCTGCTCGCCAGCCACGTCCTGCTCTCCGCGGCGGCGCTGCTGCTCGGCGTCGCGATCAGCCTGCCGCTCGCCATCTGGTCCGCGCGCAACGCCGCGGTCGCGCGCGTCGCATTGGGCTTCGCCAGCCTCGTCCAGACGGTCCCCAGCCTCGCGCTGCTCGCGCTCTTCTATCCGCTGCTGCTCAGCCTGTCCGCGCTGGTCGGCGGCGGGATCCCGGCCTTGGGCTTCCTCCCCTCGCTGATCGCGCTCACGCTCTATGCGCTGCTGCCGATCCTCCGCAACGCGGTCGCGGGGCTGCAGGGGCTCGATCCCGCGGTATCGCAGGCCGCCGACGCGGTCGGCATGACGCCCGCGCAGAAGCTCCGCCTCGTCGAGGCCCCGCTCGCCGCCCCCGTCGTCGTCGCCGGCATCCGCACCGCCGCGGTCTGGACGATCGGCGCGGCGACGCTGTCGACCACGGTCGGCCAGCCGAGTCTGGGCGACCTGATCTTCGCCGGGCTCCAGACGCAGAACTGGGCGCTGGTCCTCGCCGGCTGCGTCAGCGCAGCGGCGCTCGCGCTTATCGTCGACGCGCTGATCGGCGGGATCGAACAGGGCATCCGCGCGCGCCGCCGCTGGCTCTGGATCGCGAGCGCCGCGATGCTGGTCACAGGGACCGCGCTCGCCACCGCGCCGCTCTGGCCGCGCGGCGGCGGCGGCGACCGGACGGTCGTCGTCGGCGCGAAGAATTTTTCCGAGCAATATATCCTCGCGCGGCTGATCGGCGACCGGCTGACACGCGCGGGCTACACCGTCACCTATCGCGACGGGCTGGGCTCAGCGCTCGTCTTCGGTGCGCTCTCAGGCGGCGATATCGACGTCTATGTCGATTATGCCGGCACGATCTGGGCCAATGAGATGAAGCGCAGCGACGTGCCCGAGCGCACGAAGATGGTCGCCGATATCGGCGCTTGGGCGAAGAGCACGCACGGCGTCGGCCTGGTCGGCTCGCTCGGGTTCGAGAACGCCTATGCCTTTGCGATGAAGGCGGAGCCTGCGCGCCGCCAGCGCATCGCGAGCCTCGACGATCTGGTGAAGGCCGCGCCCGGCCTGACGCTCGGCAGCGACCTCGAATTCCTCGAACGCCCCGAATGGGCGGCGGTGAAACGCGCCTATCCGCTCCGCTTCGCGCGCACCACGCCGTACAGCCCGACCTTCATGTACCGCGCGCTGCAGAGCGGGAAGGCGGACGTCATCTCCGCCTTTTCCTCGGACGGCCGGATCGCCGCGGACACGCTGACCGTGCTCACCGACCCGCGCCACGCGATCCCCGGCTATGACGCGATCCTGATGGTCGCCCCCGCCCGCGCGAACGACGCGCGCTTCACCGCCGCGCTCCGCCCGCTTGTCGGCCGCATCCCGGTCGAGGCGATGCGCACCGCCAACTACCAGGTCGACCGCGACACCGACAAACAGACCCCCGAAGCCGCCGCCCGCTGGCTCGCGAGCAAGATCGGCCTTCCGTCATCCTGACGAAAGTCAGGATCCAGAGCCAAGCAGAACAGCGCTCCGTTACCCTGGATCCTGACTTCCGTCAGGATGACGCGAGCCTCAGAAAAACAGCTTCCGCACACTCAGCCGCACCGTCCGCCCCAGCGGATCCAGATAATCCGGCTGATAGGTATTCGGCACCGCCCCGCTCGCATCCGTCACCCGCTGCCGCGTGTTGAACACATTGTCGACCGACAGCGTGACGCGCATCCCGCGCAGCCACGGCCGCGCCTTCACCCATTCGAGCCGCTGCCCCAGATCCGCGAACAGCCGCATATTTGCGGTCGCCAGCCCGCCGAAATTGAGCGTCTCGGGTGCCGCCGCGGTCCCGCCATCGACCCGGGTCCCCGCCGCGTAATTCGCCGACAGCCGCGCGCCGAGGCCGTTGTTGCTATAGCCCGCCTGCGCCTCGAGGCTGTGCCGCGCCGACCCGCCATTATTGCCGATCGCATCGCCGTCGAGCAGGTTCAGGCTCGGCCCGCCCTCCGCGACCAGCACGCGGTCGGTAAAGCGCCAGGTGTGATACAGCGCGAACTGGACACGCCCGCCGCCCTGCCCGCGCCCGCCGCGCCCGAAGCCGCCGCCCCCGCCGCCCGGACCACCCGGGCCACCGCCGCCACGTCCTTCACCCGGCCCGGCGCCTTCGCTCCGCGGTCCTTCACCCCGCGCGCCTTCACCCCGCCCGCCTTCACCACGCGGCCGCCCGCCGCCCGGCGGCTGCATCCCGGCAAACGGATTGGGCCCCGTCCCCGCGCGAAACGCCTCGAGCTCGCGCTGGATCTTCGACTTCAGCGGCGCGGAGAAATTGATCCCCCAGCGCAGTTCGGAGCGTTCGCTGCGCGCGAAATTGATCGGCCGCCGGTCGACCTGTAACAGTGCGCCCGTCGCATCGCGGACGAACCGGTCGGGGAACGCCGCCTCGATCGCCGCGGTCGCGGCCGGGAAGGCGGCGATCGGATTGTCGGTCCGGCTGTCGACATAATTGGCGGTCAGCGTCACCTCGCGCCCCGCCCAGGGCTTCACCGTCAGCCCCAGCTTGGTCACGCGGTTATTGTCCGCGCTCAGCCCGGGATTGCCGCCGCTGATCGTCGTCACCGTCGCGGTCGTGCCCTGGACATAATCGAACACGCGGACATTGGGCGTCGTGATCGACGGATTCCCCAGCTGCTGCGCGGTCGGCGCCTGGTCGGTGTCGGTCACCGACGCGATCAGCCGCACCGCCGGGATCGGCGCCCAGTTCGCGCCGTAACCAAGCGTGGTCAGCGTGCCGAAATCCGACAAATGATCCTGCGCCAGGTTGAAGTTCGCCGACAGCGTGCCGAGGAACGGCAGCACGTCCTTCGACCGGCTCGCGATCGGCAGGTCGACATTGACTTGGCCGTTGACCGTGTCGCGCGCCACCTGCCCGCGCTGCGCGAACCCGCCGCGATCCGACCGGCTGTCGAAATCGGCGGTCTCCGCGCCCAGCTTGAGCGTCGTCGACACGTCGCCCGCAGGCAGCGCGAACAGCCGGCCATTGGCGACCGCGTCGATCCCGCCGATGCTCTGCGTCGCATAGGCACGGTTGCCCGCCGCCGCGCCGATATCCGCCGCGGTCAGCGCGCCCAGCGGCACCGCGGTCGGATCACCCGCCGCCAGCCGCGCATTGAACGCACTCGCATCGACGCCGGTATCGGTGAAGGTCTGCGTATCGCTGCGATCGTAATTGCCCGTCACTGTCCAGCGCCACGTGCCGACATCGCCGTTCAGCGTCGTGCCCAGATGCGCCGCGATCGACGACGCGCGCTGCGCCAGCGGCAGGAAGCCCGGATCGTCGAGCGCGCGGTTGATCACGCTCCCGTCCGCCAGCGTCAGCGCGGCGACGGGCAGGCCGTTCAGGCTGCGGCTGTCGGTCGATTCGAGCCGTCCGTTGATCGTCGCGCCGACATTGCCGAAGATGTTGCGCGCATAGACGCTGTTCGCGGTGAAGGTGCTCGTCTGGCCCTGCAGCGTGCGGAACGGCGTCGGATCGACGACCGTGCCGCCCGCTCCCACCGCCCCGCTGCCGTTGCCCCCCGCGATCGGCACGATGTCGCGCTCCGCCTCGGTCAGCGCCGAACTCGTCGTATATTCGGCATGCAGGTTGACCCGCCGGTCGCGCGCGATCGTCAGCAGGTCGAGCTTGGCCTGCGGCGTATTCGTCCCCCCCTCGGTCGGCATCCGGTCGATCGCCTCCGCGGTCACCGCGCGAAAGCGGCGGCGCAGCACGAAGTTCACGACCTTCTGGTCCGCGCGATAGCCATATTTCAGCGCGACCTCCTCGGGCAGGATCTCGACGCGCTGGATCGCCTCGGTCGGGATGTCGCGGATTTCGGAAAAGCTCGAGATGCGCCGCCCGTTGAGCAGCACCACCGGCGCGCCCCCGCTGCCGCGCCCGCTCGTCGTCTGCGGGCTGAGTTCGGCGAGCAGGTCGGACACCGAACTGACGCCGTAGGAGCGGATGTCCGCCTGCCCCAAAGTCTGATCGGGCGGAATGTCGCCGACCACCGATCCGGGCAGCTTGCGCGATCCGGTGACGACGATCTCCTCGCCCTCGACGCTATCCTCCGGCTCGGCTGCGGCGCCGTCCGTCTGCGCGGCCTCTGTCGCCGGCACCGGCGCGGGCGCCTGTTGCGCCGCCGCCATCGCCGGCAGGCTCACCGCCAGCATCAAACCCAGTGTACGCATAACCCTGACATCCCATCGACCTGACCCCGGCACCTAGGGGCCAATTGTCGCAGGATTATGCCGCTTCACCGCGCCGCGTCGGTCGGTCCGGCCATGATTCCGGCAGCCCCGACGGCGGGCGGCGTCCCGATCAGCTCCATCCGCGTCGTCGTCGCGCCCAGATCGATCCCCGCCTCGCGGAACTGGCGCAACAGCGTGAACAGCAGCGCGCTGCGCACCGGATAGGCATCGCGCGGGCTCGCGACATAGGCGAAGCAGTTGAGCTTCGCGCGCCCGCCATCGACCGAATCGATGAACACCTTCACCTCGGGATCGTCGAGCACCTCGCTCTGGTCGGCAAAGGCGGTGAACAGCATCGTCCGCACCGCGTCGAGATCGCTCTCGATCGGGACCGAGAATTGCAGCTGGATCCGCCCGATCGGCGCGGCCAGCGTCATGTTCTGGATCGTCTTGGTGATAAGCTCCGAATTGGGGACGATCAGCGTCGATCGGTCGGCGACCTGGATCTCGGTCGACCGCACGTTGATCCGCTTGACGTCACCCTCCTGGTTGCCGATCCGCACCCAGTCGCCGATCTTGACCGGCCGCTCGGCGAGCAGGATCAGCCCCGACACGAAATTCTGCGTGATCGCCTGCAGGCCGAAGCCGATGCCCACCGACAGCGCACCGAGCACCACCGCCAGCTTCTCCATCCCGATCCCGAGCGCGGCGAGCGCCCACAGCACCGCGGCAATGATCCCCGCGTAGCGCGCGACCATCGTCACCGAATTCTGCGCGCCCGCGTCCATCGCGGTCGTCGGCAGGTAGCTGTTGACCAGCCAGTGCTGCAGCCCGCGCATGATCGCCAGCGCAACGAACAGCACCGCGATCGACCGCAGCACCGCGCCCGGCGATATCGTGATCTCGCCGACCGTGATCCCGCCCGCAAGCGTCCCGAACAGCTCGAACACCGACGTCACGCCCGCCCCGAACGGCGCCATCACCGCGCCGAACGCCAGCATGATCAGCATCAGCCGCAGCACCGCCGACAGCAGGACGCCGATCTGGTCGACCGTCCGGTTGCCGACCCCGAAGCCGCTGTTCGCGCTGCGGCCGATCCGGTTGCTGCTCGACAGCGCGGCACGGCAGGCGTCGTCGGTGAAGGTCATCATCAGGTACAGCGTCGCGCCGACGATCGCCCCCCACACCATCCACTGCGCGGTCTTCAGCGCGAAATTGACGTATCCGGTCAGCGTCGCGACGAACGCGACCAGCACCGCCAGCCACACGACCAGCGCGACGATCGCGAGCAGGCTGTTGCGGGCGGGCTTCTCGGGATCGGGCTGGGCCGCCGCCCTCAGCCGCCCGAGCGCGACCAGCACGCCGGCGATCAGCGCCAGGTGGAGCAGCGCGATCAGCGCGTTCGCCGCGGTCGACGCCGCCGCACTCGCGCCGACCAGCGCGTTGGCCGTGATCAGCAGCTGGCCGAAGAACACCAACCCCGCCGCCGCCCAGGTGAAGGGGCGCAGCGTCTGCGCTGCGCTGTCGCCGATCGGCAACAGCCGCCAGCTCGGCTGCGCGCGCAACAGCAACGCGCCGCCCAACGCCGACAGGAAGGCCGCAAAGAACGACAATCCGACGAAACGCGTCGCGATCTGGTCGAACGCGGGCGACAGCAGGGCGGACCAGCGCAGCGACTGGACGAACGCCAGCGCGGCGAATCCGGGCAACATCGTGCCGATCACCACCAGCCACAGCGCATAGGCAGACCGCCGGATCCGCCCCCCCGGCGCATGATCGGTCGCATAGCCGCGCCCCAGCCGGTGGAGCGCACCGCGCACCGGCACGAGCAGCACCAGTGCTGTGAGCAGCCCGGTCAGCGCGATGATCGCCGCCTGCATGTCGAACCGCTGGACGAACTGGCGCGCGCCGGTCGCCGCGAACCGGTTCAGCCGCGCGGTGTCGCGCGGCAGGTGATCGACGATCGCGGTCCACAAAGTCGGCGACAGCGGCGACGCGCTGCGCTCGGACAATTGCTGGCCCAGCTCCTCCGCCTCGGCCGCACCGATATCGTCGATCTGCTGCTTGGCCTCGACCCCGATCAGCCGCGCGCGCTTGATCGCCGAATCGATCGCCGACTGGCTCTGCGCGAGCAGCCGGCGCTGCTGGCGGATCTCGGGCGCCTCGACCACCCCCGGCGTCGCCGCGCCCAGCTCGGTCACCCGCGCCTGGACCAGCGCCATTTCGGGCGTCAGCACGCGCACCGCCTCCGCCGCGGTCGCCTGCACCGCCTCCGCCCGCGTCCGCAACGCCTGCCGCGCCGCATCGTCACGCGCCTCGACCGCGGCATCGTCGACCGCCTGCAACTCCGCCGACGCCCGCGTCAGCCCCGCCGCCACCGAGGCCACCTTCGCCTCGTCCTGCGCGACGGCAGGCAGAGCGGACACGAGCAGCAGCAACGCGGCGAAATAGCGGGGAACGATCATCCGCCCGGCTCTACAGCGTCACAGCCAAAAACGGGAGAGCCCGCCGCGATGGCTCCCCGCCCGGATGGCGCACCCCTACGCTGCCCCACCCCTACGAACCACCCCGGCGTCGGCCGGGGCCCAGTTGGGAAAGCTGAAGTGACGACGCGCAGCGCTAGCCAGCCACGTCCCCCAACTGGACCCCGGCCTCCGCCGGGGTGGCGCACAATGCGTGCGGCGGTAGCCCCACCCCACCACAAACCAAACCACCCCGGCGAAGGCCGGGGCCCAGATGGGAAGGCTCGAGTAACGACGCGCAGCGCTAGCCTAGCCACGTCCCCCAACTGGACCCCGGCCTCCGCCGGGGTGGTGGACCCCTTGTTCTCCCGCGAAGGCGGGAGCCCAGTCTGGGTCCCCGCCTGCGCGGGGACACAAGAGCTGAAACCTATTCCAGCTCCAAAATCACCTGATCCACCGCCAGGCTGTCCCCCGCCGCGGCCGATACCGACTTCACCACGCCGGTCTTCTCCGCGCGCAGGATATTCTCCATCTTCATCGCCTCGACCACCGCAAGCGCCTGCCCCGCCTCGACCCGGTCCCCCGCCGCGACGTCGAGCCGCACCAGCAGCCCCGGCATCGGGCAGATCAGGAATTTCGACAGATCGGGCGCGACCTTCTCGATCAGGTGCGCGGCATAGGGCGCGACCCGCGCGGGCAGCACGCGCGCGACATGGCTCGCGCCGCGCGTCGTCAGCCTGAACCCGGCACGCGCCTTCGCGATCCGGATCGTCAGATGCTCGTCGCCCTCGACCATCACCATCCGGTCCCCCGGCGTATATTCGAGCGACAGGTCGAGCTCGACGCCATCGACCGAAATCCCGTCGGTCGACACGCGCACGTCGTGATCGGTCCCGCCGATCGTCACCACCCAGTCCGCAGGCGGGCGCAACCGCCGCCCGAGCTGCCCGTCGATCCGCCGCGCGCGGTCGGCTTCTGCCGTCGCGGCAAAGGCGGCAACCGCGGCCAGCGTCGTCAGCAACGCCGCATCCGCAGGCGCGCCGTGGAACCCGTCGGGATATTCCTCGGCGATGAACCCGGTCGTCAGCGCCCCCGACTGGAAGCGCGGATGCTGCATGATCGCCGACAGGAAATCGATGTTGTTCCCCGGCCCCTCCAGCTCGAACGCGTCGAGCGCCGCGATCTGCGCCGCGACCGCCCCCTCGCGCGTCGGCGCCCAGGTGATCAGCTTGGCGATCATCGGGTCATAGAACATGCTGACCTCGCCCCCCTCGCGCACGCCATCGTCGACGCGCACGCGGGGTTCGGCGGAGTCCACATCCCCTCCCCCGTTCGTGCTGAGCGAAGTCGAAGCACCCTCGCTCAGGGCGAACGGGAGGGGCGGATTATACCGCACCAGCCGCCCGATGCTCGGCAGGAACCCGCGATACGGATCCTCCGCATAGACCCGGTTCTCGATCGACCAGCCGTTCAGCTTCACCTCGTCCTGCGCGAACCCCAGCGGCTCGCCCGCCGCGACCCGGATCATCAGCTCGACCAGATCGAGCCCGGTAATCTCCTCGGTCACCGGATGCTCGACCTGGAGCCGCGTGTTCATCTCGAGGAAGTAGAACCCCTCGCCGCTCGTGTCCGCGCCCGACACGATCAGCTCGACCGTCCCGGCCGAATAATAGCCGACCGCCCGCGCCAGCGCGACCGCCTGCTCGCCCATCGCCTTGCGCATCTTGGGCGTGACGAACGGCGACGGCGCCTCCTCGACGACCTTCTGGTGCCGCCGCTGGATCGAGCATTCGCGCTCGTTGAGATAGACGATGTTGCCATGCTGGTCGCCGATCAGCTGGATCTCGATATGCCGCGGGCTTTCGATGAACTTCTCGATGAACACGCGGTCGTCGCCGAACGACGCCAGCCCCTCGCGCTTGGTCGCCTCGAAGCCTTCGCGGACGTCCTGCTCGCTATAGGCCAGCCGCATGCCCTTGCCGCCGCCGCCCGCCGACGCCTTCATCATCACCGGATAGCCGATGCCGCCGGCGATCTCGACCGCGTGATCGGTGCTGTCGATCTCGCCGAGATAGCCCGGCACGACGTTGACGCCCGCCGCCTTGGCGAGCTTCTTCGATTCGATCTTGTCGCCCATCGCCGCGATCGCCGCGGGCGGCGGCCCGACGAAGGCGATCCCCGCCTCCGCACACGCCCGCGCGAAGCTCTCGCGCTCGGACAGGAAGCCATAGCCCGGATGGATACAGTCCGCGCCCGTCTCCTTCGCCGCCAGCAGGATCAGTTCGGCCTTGAGATAGCTCTCCGCCGCGGGCGCGGGCCCCAGCCGCACGCTCTCGTCCGCCATCAACACGTGCGGGCTGCGCACGTCGGCGTCGGAATAGACCGCGACGGTCTTGATCCCCATCGCCTTGGCGGTGCGCATCACGCGGCATGCGATCTCGCCGCGATTGGCGACCAGGATTTTCTTGAACATCTCTCGCCCTAAACTGTGCCGTCTCCCCGGCTTGGCGCCGGGTGCGGACGTGTATTTACTGGTACCAGATCATCGATTTGAGCTGCGCGGTCCGTGCCTTGGTCAGGCCGGTGCGACAGCCGGCGATCGTCATCCCCTGCGCCGACCCGCCGGCATATTGCCCGCCCTCGATCACGCACTGCGTATCGCGGAACTTCAGCCACGCGCGCTGGCTTTCGAGCAGCGATCCCGCAAACCCGAAGCCACCGCCACGCGACGTGTCCTGCGCATCGCGCCGCTTCATATAGGCATAGGTCCGCTTCCACTGCGCGGTCATCGCCGCATCCGCCTGCGCATAGCTGCTGCCCGCGGACCGGGTCATCTGCGCCTGCGCCTGCGCCTGCGACTGGGGCTGCATCGGCGCGGCGGCCATCAAAAGTGCGATCAGCAGCATGTCTTGGCCTCGCGCATCGGCTCCGGCCCGACCATCGGCGTCATCCCCAGCTTGGCCAGCAACGCCGCATCCGCGCTGTCGCCCGCATTGCCCGTCGTCAGCAGCGTGTCGCCGGTGAAGATCGAATTCGCCCCCGCCATGAAACACAGCGCCTGGGTCGCCTCGGACATGCTCTCGCGCCCCGCCGACAGCCGCACCATGCTCAGCGGCATCGTGATCCGGGCGACCGCGACGGTCCGCACGAACTCGATATCGTCGATCTTCGCGAGCGGCGTGTCGGCGAGCATGTTGCCGAGCACCGTCCCCTTGACCGGCACCAGCGCGTTGACCGGCACGCTCTCGGGATGCCGCGGCAGCGTGGCGAGCGCATGGACGAAGCCGACGCGGTCGCCGCGGGTCTCACCCATCCCGACGATCCCGCCGCAGCACACCGAAATCCCCGCATCGCGCACGTTGGCCAGCGTCTCCAGCCGGTCCTCGAACGTCCGCGTGGTGATCACGTTGCCGTAATTCTCCGGCGAGGTGTCGATATTGTGGTTGTAGTAATCGAGCCCCGCATCGGCGAGCTGCCGCGCCTGCTCCGCATCGAGCATGCCGAGCGTCATGCACGTCTCCAGCCCCATCGCGCGGACGCCCTCGACCATCGCGACGACCTTCGGCATGTCGCGCGGCTTCGGGTTGCGCCACGCCGCCCCCATGCAGAAGCGCTGCGATCCCGCCGCCTTGGCGTGCGCGGCGTCGGCGAGCACGGCATCGACGTCCATCAGCTTTTCCGCCTTCAGCTGCGTGTCCGCGCTCGCCGACTGCGAACAATAGCCGCAATCCTCGGGGCAGCCGCCGGTCTTGATCGACAAGAGCGTGCACAGCTGCACCTCGCTCACCGCATGATGCGCCCGGTGCACGGTCTGCGCCCGGTACATGAGGTCGTCGAACGGCAAGTCGAACAGCGCCGCGATCTCCGCCCGCGTCCAGTCCAT
>NZ_JPDP02000056.1:0-15209 GCF_000732685.2 Sphingomonas sp. STIS6.2 | reverse complement strand
GCGGCTGGCGGCGATGCCGACGGTGGCATTGGGGCTGATGCGGCGCGCGATCACGGCTGCCTATGCGAGCGATTATGCGGGCCCATATTATGGCCGAGGAGCTTCAACACGTCCTCGGCGGCCTGGATCAGGTTAGTGCCGGGTCCGAAGATCGCCTGGACCCCGGCATCACGCAGCGCCTGATAGTCCTGTGCGGGAATAACGCCACCCGCGATCACCTTGATATCCGCGCGTCCCGCCTCGCGCAGGTGGCCGATCAGCTCGGGGATCAGCGTCTTGTGCCCCGCCGCGAGGCTCGACGCGCCGACCACGTCGACGTCCTTGGCCAGCGCCAGCGCGGCGACCTCCGCCGGGGTCTGGAACAGCGCCCCCGGCACGATCTCGAACCCCAGATCGCCGAACATCGACGAGACGAGGTTGGCGCCGCGGTCATGCCCGTCCTGCCCCATCTTGGCGACCAGCATCCGGGGCTTGCGGCCCAGCCGCCGCTCGGTCGCTGCGACCCCGTCGGTCAGCCGCGTCCAGCGCGCATCATCCTCATAGGCGCCGCCATAGACGCCCGACACCGGTGTCGGCTGCGTCCCGTAGCGCCCGAACACATCCTCCATCGCCGACGAAATCTCGCCGAGCGTCGCCCGCGCCCGCGCGCACTCGACCGCCAGCGCGAGCAGGTTCTCGGACCCCTTCGCCCCCTCGCGCAGTGCATCCAGCGCGGCCCGGCACGCCTCCTCGTCGCGCGTCGCCTTCACCCGCGCGATCCGCTCGACCTGGCCGGCGCGCACCGCGACATTGTCGACGTCGAGTATCTCGATCGCGTCCTGTTCGGCGAGTCTGTACTTGTTCACCCCGACGATCACGTCCTCGCCGCGATCGACACGCGCCTGGCGCCCCGCCGCGGCTTCCTCGATCATCGCCTTGGGCCAGCCCGCCGCGACCGCCTTGGCCATCCCGCCCTCGGCCTGGATCCGCTCGATCAGCGTCCACGCGCCGTCGACCAGGCTCTGCGTCAGGCTCTCGACATAGTAACTGCCGCCGAGCGGATCGACGACCTTGGTCATCCCCGTCTCTTCCTGCAGCACGATCTGCGTGTTGCGCGCGATCCGCGCGGAAAAGTCGGTCGGCAGCGCGATCGCCTCGTCGAGCGCGTTGGTGTGGAGCGACTGCGTGCCCCCCAGCATCGCCGCCATCGCCTCGATCGTCGTGCGCATGACGTTGTTGTACGGGTCCTGCTCGGTCAGCGACACGCCCGACGTCTGGCAATGCGTCCGCAGCATCTTCGACCGCTCGTCCTGCGCGCCCAGCTCCGTCATCGCGCGGTGCCACAGCACGCGCGCGGCGCGCAGCTTGGCGATCTCCATGAAAAAGTTCATGCCGATCGCGAAGAAGAACGACAGCCGCCCGGCAAACTTGTCGATGTCGAGCCCGCTCGCGACGCCGTATTTCACATATTCCATGCCGTCGGCGATCGTGAAGGCGAGCTCGTGGAGCTGCGTCGCCCCCGCCTCCTGCATGTGATAGCCGCTGATCGAGATGCTGTTGAACTTGGGCATCTCGCGGCTGGTGTAGCCGAAGATGTCCGAGATGATCCGCATGCTCGGCTCGGGCGGGTAGATATAGGTGTTGCGGACCATGAACTCCTTGAGGATGTCGTTCTGGATGGTCCCGTCGAGCAGCGCGCGCGGCACGCCCTGCTCCTCGCCCGCGACGATGAAGAAGGCGAGGATCGGGATCACCGCGCCGTTCATCGTCATGCTGACCGACATCTTGTCGAGCGGAATCCCGTCGAACAGGATCTTCATGTCCTCGACGCTGTCGATCGCGACGCCGGCCTTGCCGACATCGCCCGTCACGCGCGGATGGTCGCTGTCATAGCCGCGGTGCGTCGCCAGATCGAACGCGACGGAGAGCCCCTTCTGCCCCGCGGCAAGATTCCGCCGGTAGAACGCGTTCGACGCCTCCGCGGTCGAGAACCCCGCATATTGCCGGATCGTCCACGGCCGCCCCGCATACATCGACGCCCGCACCCCGCGCGTGAACGGCGCGAACCCCGGGAGGCCAGGGTCGGCGGTCACGTCGTCCGCGGTATAGAGCGGCTTGACGTCGATCCCCTCCGGGGTCGCCCAGGTCAGGTCGGCGCCCTTCACCTCTTTCGCGGCGGCGGCCTCCCACTCGGCAAGCGTCGGATTCGGTTTGTCAGTCATACTCTAGTTCCCCGGCGAAGGCCGGGGCCCAGCCCTAAAATAAATCGCGCGCGGCAGCGCGTTCGATGCTGCGCATCGAGCCTGGGCCCCGGCCTCCGCCGGGGAACGAGAAGCGCGTGTCGTCACGTCCCCGTGAACACCGGCTTGCGCTTCGTCAGGAACGCGATCCCGCCCTCCATCGAATCCGCAGACCCGCGCGCCGCACGCTGGTTGACCGCCTCGGCCTCCATCGCGCCCGCATAATCGCTCGCATAGGCAGCCGTGATCGCGCGCCGCATCAGCCCCAATGCCACCGTCGGCATCGCCGCCAGCCGCTCCGCCAGCGCGAACGCCTCGGCGTCGAGCGCGTCGTCCGCGACGACCTTGTGCACCATCCCCCAGTCGAGCGCCTTGGCCGCGGGCACCCGCTCGCCCAGCATCATCATCTCGGTCGCCCGTGCGCGCCCGATCAGCCGCGGCAGCATCCACGACGCGCCGCCATCGGGCACCAGCCCGATATTGACGAACGCCTGGAGGAAATACGCGCTCTCGCTGGCGACGCAGAAATCCGCGGCAAGAGCGAGGCTGCACCCGATCCCCGCCGCCGGCCCGCGCACCGCGCTCACCACCGGCACGCCCAGATCGGCGATCGCCGCCATCGCCGGATTATAGCTGCCCGTCAGCGCCTGATAGGTCGCCGCACCCGGATCATCCGACCCCAGCGCCCCGCCACCGACATCCGCCCCCGAACAGAACGCGCGCCCCGCACCCGCGATCAGCACCGCCCGCGCACCATCGAGCGAGGCGACCGCGGCGGCGATCTCCTCGAACATCGCCGGCGGCGCCGCATTCAGCCGGTCGGGCCGGTTGAGCGTCAGCATCAGCACGTCGCCACGCCGCTCGCTCAGGATATGCTCATAGGCGGTCATGCCAGTCTCCCCCATCGATTACGCCCCGGTCGGCTAGCCCCACCCCTTCCGTTCGCCCTGAGCGAAGTCGAAGGGCAAGCCCCACCCCTTCCGTTCGCCCTGAGCGAAGTCGAAGGGCAAGCCCCACCCCCGCCGTTCGCCCTGAGCGAAGTCGAAGGGCCTGAGTCCCACGCACTCCGACCACGCCCAGCACCAACGGACGAAGGATGCGGGGTCAATGATCCTCCCCCGGCGTCTCCATCAACTCCACGAGCATGCCGCCAAAGTCCTTCGGGTGGACGAACACGATCGGCGTGCCATGCGCACCGATCCGCGGTTCGCCGAGCACCGTCGCGCCCTTCGCCTTCAGCTCCGCGACCGCGGCCGCGATATCGGGCACCTCGAAACACACATGATGCTGCCCGCCCGCCGGGTTCTTGCGCAGGAACCCCGCGATCGGCGAGCTGTCGTCATAAGGCTCGATCAGCTCGATCTGCGTATTGGGCGCATCGATGAAGCACACTTTCACACCCTGCGTAGGCAGATCGATCGGCTCCCCGATCACAGTCGCGCCGAGCAGCACCTGGTACGTCTCGACCGACTTCGCGATCGACGGCGTCGCGACCCCGACATGGTTGAGGCGGCCCAAAGTCATTGCGCATCCTCCGCCGCGGGCGGCGCAGGCGGCGGCGGCGGCACGACGCCCAGCGTGTAGCCGCACACCCCCAGCACCTGCCGCACCATCGCATCGCTCGCCGGCGCGACGAAATTGGCCTGCACCGCAAAGCCTGCGCCGTTGGTCGCCTCGACCCGCAGCGTCTTCGATTTGACCAGGAACGTCGTCAGCCGCGTGATCGCCACGGGATCGGTGATGTAGGTTCCCGTCCCCGGAAACTGCCAGTTATAGGTAAAGGCCGGCCCACCATCGAAGCGCACCGCGACCGGCTTGTCCGCGCCCTGCCCGAGCGACTGCGGCTGGATGAACTGGATCGACACGATCGACTCGGTGCCAACGTCGCACTTCACGACGAACCGCGACAGCCCGTCATTGCCCGTGACCGAGGTGGAGATGCTCCGCACCCCCGCCGCATTGGTCCGGTCGGCGAGCTTCCATGCGGGCGTCGCTGTGCTTGTCGCAGCCGCGGCTTGAAGCAGCAGAAGCGCGATCATTGCTCGATCCTCGGGGTCGGTCGTATCCCGGACCGCATTTCCTCGAACGTTTCCAGGCGGATCAGGCGTCCGTTGATCTGGATGACCGAGTCGACCACGCGTCGCACCTGACCGTTGGTCGCGGCAAGTTCCTCGTTCAATCGCTCGACCTTGCTGCGGAGCAGGATGACGGACTCGATCGTCCGCATCGCGTCGCCGATCATGCTCATGCGACACGCTTTGCGTCGAGCAGGCCGGCCTCGCGCAGCCTGGCGTCGATATCGGCGCGCAGACGCTGCTGCCCCTCGATCGCCGCATCGAGCGCGGCGTGCATCGCCGGGAGCGCCTCGTCGAGTTCGTGGATCAACAGCTTGAAGCGGTCGTCCTCGGTCATGTCGCCCTCGACGACATAGCGCGAGGTCGCCTCGCGAACGACATGCCCGACGGACATGCCGTTGCTCGCCGCAAACGCGTCGAGCGCCGCCTTGTGATCGGGGGTGGTCAGAAACGTCACGCGTTCGGTCTGCATGTCACGACTCCTTCGCATGACATGATAATGTGCTTGGCAGGACCCAACAAGCCGCCCCCTCAGAGCGGGATGTTGTCATGCTTCTTCCACGGATTCTCGAGTTGCTTGCCGCGCAGCTTGCGCAGCCCCAGCGCGATCCGCCGCCGTGTCGAATGCGGCTGGATCACCTCGTCGATGAACCCCTTGCTCGCCGCGACGAACGGATTCGCGAAGCGCGCCTCATACTCCGCGGTCCGCTCCGCGATCTCCTCGGGCGTCTTGCCGCGGAAGATGATCTCGACCGCGCCCTTCGCGCCCATCACTGCGATCTCCGCGGTCGGCCACGCATAGTTGAGGTCGCCGCGCAGATGCTTCGACGCCATCACGTCATACGCGCCGCCGTAAGCTTTCCGCGTGATCACGGTGATCTTCGGCACGGTCGCCTCGCCATAGGCGAACAGCAGCTTCGCGCCGTGCTTGATGATCCCGTTATGCTCCTGCGCGGTACCGGGCAGGAAGCCGGGGACGTCGACGAACGTCACGATCGGGATCTCGAACGCGTCGCAGAAGCGCACGAACCGCGCCGCCTTCTTCGACGAATTGATGTCGAGCACGCCCGCGAGCACCATCGGCTGGTTCGCGACGAAACCGACGGTGCGCCCCTCGATCCGCCCGAAGCCGGTGATGATGTTGGCCGCGTGCGCCGGCTGCGTCTCGAAGAAATCGCCCTCGTCGACGACCTTCCGGATCAGCTCGTGCATGTCGTAGGGCTGGTTCGCCGACGCCGGGATCAGCGTGTCGAGGCTTTCCTCGACCCGGTCCCACTCGTCCGCGGTCGGCCGCTCGGGCACGCCCGCCCGGTTCGATTCGGGCAGGAAGTCGAAGAAGTCGCGCGCCGCGAGCAGCGCCTCGATGTCGTTCTCGAACGCATTGTCCGCGACCGACGTCTTGGTCGTGTGCGTCACCGCGCCGCCCAGCGCCTCCTGCGTGACCACCTCGTTCGTCACCGTCTTGACCACGTCGGGCCCGGTCACGAACATGTAGCTCGAATCCTTCACCATGAAGATGAAGTCGGTCATCGCCGGGCTGTACACCGCGCCGCCCGCGCACGGGCCCATGATCAGCGACAATTGTGGCACGACGCCGCTCGCCAGCACGTTGCGCTGGAACACCTCGGCATAGCCGCCAAGGCTCGCGACACCCTCCTGGATGCGCGCGCCGCCGCTGTCGTTCAGCCCGATGATCGGCGCGCCGACCTTCATCGCGCTGTCCATCACCTTGCAGATCTTCTGCGCGTGGCGTTCGCTCAAGCTGCCGCCGAATACCGTGAAATCCTGGCTGAACACGAAGACGAGGCGGCCGTTGATCGTGCCGGATCCCGTGACCACGCCGTCGCCGGGGATCACCTGGTCCTGCATGCCGAAATCGACGCAATTATGCTCGACATACATGTCGAGCTCCTCGAACGATCCCTCGTCCAGCAGCACGTCAAGGCGCTCCCTTGCGGTGAGCTTTCCCTTGGCGTGCTGCGCTCCGATCCGCTTGATACCCCCGCCCACTCTTGCGGCTTCGCGGCGTCGTTCAAGCTCTTCGATCGTCGATGACATCGTCTCTCCGTCCTGCTGGGGGCTTTCACAGAGCGTGAGCCTTTGCGCAAATGCAATGTTGCAAACTTGTGCCACCCATGTTTGCAAACTACACCCGCAGCATGACCAATCCCCCACGCCGCCTCTTCGTCGGACACCGGCTGCGCGACCTTCGCGGCACGCTCGGGATCAGCCAGGCGGCGATGGCGGTCCGGATCGGCATCTCGGTCAGCTATCTCTCGCAGATCGAGAATGGCGACCGCCCGGTCAGCGAGGCGGTGCTCGTCACGTTGGCGCGCGAATTTCCCGCCGACTGGGGCAGCATCGACGCCGCCGACGACACCGCGCTGCTCGTCGCGACGCTCGAGGCGGTCACCGACACCAGCGTCGCCGCCCCCACGCTCGACGAAAGCGCGATCCGCCGCGCGGTGAAGCACCAGCCGCTGCTCGCCCAGCGCCTCGTCGCGATGCACGACGCCTATCGCCGCGCGCAGGAACAGTTGCGCGCGCTCGACGACCGTCTCGTCGCCGGCTCGGGCGCGCCCGGGCTGCTCCCCTGGGAGGATGTCCGCGACTGGTTTCACGCCGCGGGCAATTATGTCGACACGCTCGATCGCCGCGCGGAGGAAATCGGCGAGACGCTCGGCAGCGACCGGATCACAGCACTCGAGGCGCTGCTCGCGGCGCGCGGCGTCTCGGTGACAATCTCGGGCGCGCTGGCAGCACCGTTACGCGACTATGACGGCGCGACGCTGCGGCTCGACGGATCGCAGCCCGGCGAGACCACGCTCTTCTCGCTCGCGCATCAGGTCGCGCGCGGCGAATTCGCCGATCTGATCGCCGACATTGTCGCCGCCTCCGACATGGCGTCGGAGACCGCGCGCGCGCTGCTGACCGCGGGGCTCACCAATTACGCCGCAGGCGCGATCGTCATGCCCTATACCCGCTTCCGTGGCGAGGCGCGCAGCGTCCGCCACGATATCGACCGGCTGCGGCGGATCTTCGGCACCAGCTTCGAACAGACCTGCCACCGGCTCTCGACGCTCCAGCGCCCCGGCGCGCTCGGCATCCCCTTCTTCTTCTGCCGCGTCGACATGGCGGGCAACATCACCAAGCGCCACTCCGCCACCCGCCTCCAGTTCGCGCGCTTCGGCGGCGCCTGTCCCTTGTGGATCGTCCACGAGGCGGTCGCGATCCCCGACCGCATCCTGACGCAATTGCTCGAGACCAGCGACGGCATCCGCTACGTCTCGATGGCCAAGGGGCTGGTGAAACCGTCCGAAACCTATACCCGGCCCGCGCGCCGCTATGCGGTGGCGCTGGGCTGCGAGGAGGCGAACGCGTCCGAATTCATCTACGCCGACGCACTCGGCACCGGCGGCATCGCCACCCCGATCGGCGCATCCTGCCGCATCTGCCTCCGCCCCGACTGCGACCAGCGCGCGTTTCCGCCGGCCGCCAGCGAAATCCGCGTCGACCCCAACCGCCGCGGCGCGGTCCCGTATGAGGTGGTGTGACGACTAGGCCACCTCCCCGGCGAAGGCCGGGGCCCAGTTGGGGGCCGGAAATAACGTGAAGCGACGCGGAGTTACGAGGGCCTTCCCACCTGTACCCCGGCCTCCGCCGAGGAGGTGGTGTATATGGCTGACCGCTCGCCCCAATCGAGCGACCCCATGACAGGCGGCCGCATCGAGCCCGACCCCCAAAACCCGTCATCCCCGCGAAGGCGGGGATCCAGACTGGCAAACCAAGGTGGCACCCACAAAAGCCAGCCAGTCTGGCTTCCCGCCTCCGCGGGAATGACGGCGGGTCTAGGCCCCTCAATCCTTCGGAAAGAACCGCTCCACCACGTTACTCGCCAGTCGCGAAGGCCGCAGCGTCTCCGCATCCAGGCAGCACCAGCTCGACTTCACCTCGGCCAGCACATCCTCGCCGCGCTTGATGATCGTCTCGTAGAATGCCCGCGCGCCCTGTACCTTTTCGAGCAGCACCGTCGCGATCACGTCGTCGTCCAGAAACGCCGGCTTGCGGTAGGTAATCTCGTGTTTCAGCGCGACCCACAAATGCCCCGCCACAGCCTCGGCCGGAGCGAGCCGCTGCCAGTGATCGATCACCGCGGCCTGTACCCACTTCAGATAGTTCGCGTTGTTGACGTGACCCATGAAGTCGATGTCGGCCGGCTCGATGCCGATGGCGTAGATATGGGGAATGGCTGTTGACACCCCACCCATATAGCATGGGCGGGGGCTTATAGCGATGACGACGCTGCTTCGACACCGACAATAAACGCTATTCCGGCCCGCCGCGCTTGCCCCTAGCATGATGCAACGCCGCCCTCTTGTGTTGCCTAAATACAACACCATCTCTGGCCAAAGACCACAGGGATACGCCCATGAACATCGACAAATTCACCGACCGCGCGAAAGGCTTCCTCCAGTCCGCGCAGACCGTCGCGATCCGCATGAACCATCAGCGGATCGCGCCCGAGCATCTGCTGAAGGCGCTGCTCGAGGACGAACAGGGCATGGCCGCCGGGCTGATCGCGGCCGCGGGCGGCGACGCGAAGCGCGCGACCGCCGAGACCGACCTCGCGCTCGCCAGGATCCCCGCCGTGTCGGGCTCGGGCGCGCAGACCACGCCGGGCATCGACAATGACGCGGTCCGCGTGCTCGACCAGGCCGAACAGATCGCGACCAAGGCGGGCGACAGCTTCGTCACCGTCGAACGGCTGCTCGTCGCGCTCGCGCTCTCGCTCAACACCGCCGCGGGCAAGGCGCTCAAGACCGGCGGCGTCACCCCCGAGGGGCTCAACACCGCGATCAACAGCGTCCGCCAGGGCCGCACCGCGGACACCGCGGGTGCCGAGGACCGCTATGACGCGCTCAAGAAATTCGCGCGCGACCTCACCCAGGCGGCGCGCGACGGCAAGCTCGACCCCGTCATCGGCCGCGACGAGGAGATCCGCCGCACGATCCAGATCCTCGCCCGCCGCACCAAGAACAACCCCGCGCTGATCGGCGAACCCGGCGTTGGCAAGACCGCGATCGCCGAAGGCCTCGCGCTGCGCATCGCCAACGGCGACGTCCCCGACACGCTCAAGGACCGCCGGCTCATGTCGCTCGACATGGGCTCGCTCATCGCGGGCGCGAAATATCGCGGCGAGTTCGAGGAGCGGCTGAAGGGCGTGCTCGACGAGGTGAAGGCTGCCGAGGGCGACGTCATCCTGTTCATCGACGAGATGCACCAGCTGATCGGCGCGGGCAAATCCGAAGGCGCGATGGACGCAGGCAACCTGTTGAAGCCAGCCTTGGCGCGCGGCGAGCTCCACTGCGTCGGCGCGACCACGCTCGACGAATATCGCAAGTACGTCGAGAAGGACCCCGCGCTCCAGCGCCGGTTCCAGCCCGTCATGGTCGGCGAACCCACGGTCGAGGACACGATCTCGATCCTGCGCGGCCTGAAGGAGAAATACGAGCTCCACCACGGCGTCCGCATCACCGACGGCGCGATCGTCGCCGCCTCAACGCTGTCGAACCGCTACATCACCGACCGTTTCCTCCCCGACAAGGCGATCGACCTGATGGACGAGGCCGCGAGCCGGATCCGCATGGAGGTCGAGTCGAAGCCCGAGGAGATCGAGACTCTCGACCGCCGGATCATCCAGCTCAAGATCGAGCGCGAGGCGCTGAAGCGCGAGACCGACGAGGCGTCGATCGACCGGCTCGACACGCTCGAGGGCGACCTCGTCAATCTCGAGGAACAGTCCGCCGAGCTGACGACGCGCTGGAAGGGCGAGAAGGACAAGATCAACGCCGAGGCGCGGCTCAAGGAACAGCTTGACGCCGCGCGCCTCGAACTCGACCAGGCGCAACGCTCGGGCGATCTCGCCCGCGCGGGCGAGCTCTCCTACGGCACGATCCCCGGCCTGCAGCGCCAGCTCGACGAGGCCGCGGGCGCGACCAAGGGCGCGATGCTGCGCGAGGAGGTCAATGCCGACGACATCGCCGGCGTCGTCAGCCGCTGGACCGGCATCCCGGTCGAACGGATGCTCCAGGGCGAGCGCGACAAATTGCTCGCGATGGAGGCGACGATCGGCAAGCGCGTCATCGGCCAGGCCCATGCGGTCAAGGCCGTCTCGACCGCGGTCCGCCGCGCACGCGCGGGGCTGCAGGATCCCAACCGCCCCTTGGGCAGCTTCCTGTTCTTGGGGCCAACCGGCGTCGGCAAGACCGAGCTGACCAAGGCGCTCGCCGAATTCCTGTTCGACGATCCCTCGGCGATGGTCCGCATCGACATGAGCGAGTTCATGGAAAAGCACGCGGTCGCGCGGCTGATCGGCGCGCCTCCCGGCTATGTCGGCTATGAGGAGGGCGGCGTGCTGACCGAGGCGGTCCGCCGGCGTCCCTATCAGGTGATCCTGTTCGACGAGGTCGAGAAGGCGCATGGCGACGTGTTCAACGTGCTCCTCCAGGTGCTCGACGACGGCCGCCTGACCGACGGCCAGGGCCGCACGGTGGATTTCAGCAACACGCTGATCATCCTGACGAGCAATCTCGGCAGCCAGTATCTCGCCAACATGGCCGAGGGCGACGACGTGTCGTCGGTCGAACCCCAGGTGATGGAGATCGTCCGGTCGCACTTCCGCCCGGAATTCCTCAACCGGCTGGACGAGGTGATCCTGTTCCACCGTCTCGGCCAGGCGCACATGGCGCCGATCGTCGACATCCAGGTGTCGCGCGTCGACAAGCTGCTCGCCGACCGCAAGATCACGCTCGACCTCACCGAAGCCGCCCGCGCCTGGCTCGGCCGCGTCGGCTACGACCCCGTCTACGGCGCAAGGCCCCTCAAACGCGCGGTCCAGCGCTACCTCCAGGACCCCCTCGCCGACATGATCCTGCGCGGCGAGGTCAAGGACGGCGCGACCGTCCATATCGACGAGGGCGACGGGAAACTGGTGCTCGCGGTCGGCTGAGCCCCCGAACGGCAGGCACAAAAAAAGGGCGGGTCCCGAAGGACCCGCCCTCATGCAGAATGCTCGTTCTTAGAAGTCGACGCGAGCGCCGACCCGGAAGAAGCGACCCAGGACGTTCGCCGTCGTCCATGCGGGGTTGTACTGGTTGATGCTGTACCCGCCGCTCGGATCGAACGGGGGCTTGATGTCGAAGATGTTGAGCACGTTGGTGTACAGCGTAAACCGGTCGTTGACCTTGACCGTCGCGGTCATGTCGACGTTCCACGTTGCCTTCGCGTTGCACAGCACGGGCGAGCCGTCCTGGTACGTCACGACCGACGAACCGATGCTCGCCTCGCAATCGCCCTTCACACCGCTGTAACCGTTCGAGACATCGGTCGATGCCAGGTCATAGCCCCCGGTGTAGTAGGCGGTCGCCGAAAGCGACGCGGCTCCGACTTCGACGGTGTTCTGCCACGTCGCACGCCACTTGGGCGAACCCGAGCACGACGTGTTGTTGCAGGGGCTGAGCGTACCGTCATAGCGTTCGGTGTTGCCGTCTGCAGTCCGCTTGTCGAACCGGAGCAGGTAAGACGCATCGGCCGACGTGGTGAACGTGACGTTGTCGCCGATCGGGAAGCGCGCATTGGCACCAAAATCGATACCCTGCACGTTCTGCTGATCCGCATTCTGGTACGAGACCTCGATGAAGCCGATCTGTGGCAGTGCCGCAGGGTTGTCATTATCGGCCAGGCCGGGACGGACGACGACGCCGGGCAGGTTCACGACACCATTGTTCGCGTAATACTGCTCGAACGCGCCGGCCGAGCTGGCCGGGTTGATGATGCCCTTCACCTTGATGTTGAAGTAATCAACGGTGAAGTTGATCCGCGATGTCGGCTCGAAGATCGCACCGAGCGTCCAGCTGGTCGACTTTTCGGGGTCGAGGTTCGGATTGCCCGTTGAAGTGTTGCCGACCGAGAACTGACCCGTTGCATAGGAGTTGCCGCCATGCGCGGCGATGAACGCAGCCTGCGCCGGGATGCTCGGGTCGAGCGACCGCGTCACATAGCCCGTGGTCGGCAGGCCGTTAGCTTCGTTGAAGCTCGGGATGCGGAACCCCTTCGAATAGGTACCGCGCAACGAGAACTGCTCGATTGGGGTGAACTTCGCACCGATCTTTGGCGAGAAGTTGCTTTGACCCGACGAATAGTCGTCATAGCGGCCCGAACCGTTGATCACGAGCTGGTCGAGGACCGGCGCGTTGATTTCGAAGAAGGCCGACTTCACGTTGCGGCTACCCACTGCACCGACCGAATTCACGCCATAATAGCGGTCATAAGGGGCGGCGTCGTTCTGCGGGTTCGCGCTGGGGTTGTCGATCGACTCCTTGCGATAGGCCGCACCCACCGCGACCTGCAACGGACCACCTGGCAGCGTAAACAGCGCCTTCGAGATGTTGCCCTGGATCTGCCAGAGATCGGCCGTCGAGCGCGTCCGGTTTTCGGGCGCGATGTAGTTGCGACTCTCTTCCGAGTTCGCGCTCGGGTTGACGAAGTTATACGTCCCCCGCGCGATCACGTCGAGCAGGCGCTGCGGGATCAGGTAGTTCTTCTGGATGACGTCGAGCTGCGTGTTCGACGCGGTGAAGTCCGCATTGTAGTTCCAGTCGTCGCCGAACGAACCCTTGAGCCCTGCGGCGATGCGCAGCGCGCGCGAGTTGGTCTCGATCGTACGCGGCCGGTCATACAGGCTCAGCAGCTGCGCACGGTTGCCGCTTGCCGCGAAGGGGTTGTTCGGGTTCAGAACCCCGTTCCCCACGTTGCAGCCCGTGTTCAGCATCGTCAGCGAACCAACGCCGCCGGCGCAGACATAGGTCGGCAGGAAGAGCGGGTTCAGCACGACCGCACCCGGCGGCGTGGTCTGGTTGTTGTAGCCGAGCGGGCTCAGCTGCGTGAAGGTGTTGGTCCGGTAATAGTTACCCGAGACATAGGCCTGTGCGTTCTCGCCGACATTGGCGGTGAAACGACCGGCAAAGCCGTACCGCTCCTGTTGCGGCAATACCTGCAGATACTGCTTGCGGAAGTCCTGCTGACAGACGACCGACCCGGCGGTCGGGCTCTGCCCGGGAAGAACCGTCACGGGGTTCAGGTTGCGACACCCATCGGCCGCGTTCAGGATATTGTACCGGCCGAGCGCGGCGCCGGTCGCATCGACGGGACGGACCAGCGGTACGGTCGTCGACGCCAGTCCGGAAAACGTACCGTCGGCGTTGAAGAAGTTGCGTGCACCGGCGGGCTGGCGGATGCAGCTGCCCGCGTCGTTGCAGATCCGGCTCAGGTCCGACGAGTTGAACGGATAGCCGCGATCGCTCGCATTGACTGCTGCGGTGTTCTGATACTCGCCGTTGACGTAGAAGTTATAGCCCTGGGTGGCAAGGTCGCCATAGCCCCAGGTGGCATCGAGCCGCTGCTCGGCGCCGTCGCCGCGATCCGAAATGCCCGCAGATCCGTTGAGGTGGAGACCCTCGACCTGCTTCTTCATGATGACGTTGATGACGCCCGCGACCGCATCCGCGCCATAGGTCGACGATGCACCGTCCTTGAGCACTTCGATCCGCTCGACCAGCGCGCTCGGGATCGTGTTCATGTCGACGAAGTTGCGCTGGCCGTCATCGGCCAGCGGATAGGGTGCCATGCGAAGGCCGTCGAACAGCGTCAGCGTCGACTGGACCGACAGGCCGCGAAGCGACGCCGCGGTCGCCCCGGTCGCAAAGTTGCTGCCCGTGTTCCAGCCCTGGCTGATCGTACCCGCACCGTTCGACGTCAGCCGCTGCACGGCCTCGGCCGCGGTGTTGATGCCGCGCTCCTGCAGAGTCGCGGCGGTCAGCGTGGTGACCGGCGACGGGCCGGTGTCGCGCCCGCGGAACAGCGACCCCGTGACGACGATATCCTCGCCATCCTGTGGCGTGTTGGCGGTCGGCGGCAACTGCGCAGCGTCGGAAGCGGGTTCCGCTTCGTTGGTCGGGGCCGTCGTCGGCGCCGATGCGGGGGGCGGCACGGTCTGCGCCGACGCCGGGCCGGCAAAGACGATACCGGCACCCATCAGCATGAGCGCCTGCAAGGCGGTTCCCCCGCGCAGCGCGCAGCGTGCGAAACTCGAATTGGTCACTTGAGCGTTATCCCTCGCTTGTACCCTTGCGGCTGCATCGCAGTCCGCCGGGCAATGTCGCGCCCCCTTCATCGCGCGCAGTGACGCGACCCCAAAGGACAATGGCGATGGGATGGAGGTGCTGTCGCATCCTGTAAAGAATGCATCCGGGCGGCCGAATGCTTTGGCAATCTCGTGTAGCGAAAAAGACACAATCACTGGTGCTTTTTCTTACAATCTGTTGCTTTTTCCGACAGCAGATCCTCGCTACGCATAATAATTAGGCAAAGGCGTTTTCACGTCGCACCCGCGACAGGCGCTTGGCGAGGCCTTGGTCCGGGCTTCAGCGTCACTCCGGACCGGCCCCCAGGACACAAAAAAGGGGCGGCGGATCCATGATCCGCCGCCCCCCGATATCGCGTCCGGAAGGATCGCTTACATGTCGATCGTCAGGCCGACGAACAGGTACCGGCCGAGTGCATCATAGATGCCCGGATAGGTGTTGCCGTTGCCGAACGAGCCGATCGGCGAGGCCGTCGCGCTGAGGATCGGCGGCGTCTTGTCGAGCACGTTGTTGACGCCGAGGCGGTAGGTGACCTTGTCCGCGACCCGGATGGTGGCGGCGAGGTCGAAATAGTCCTGCGCCTTCACGCGGCCGTCATTGGCGAAGAACGGGCCGGCCAGGTCGGCATCGCCGCTGGTCCGCTCGAACTTGGTCGCCGACAGATGGCGCCAGTTGCCCGACAGGCCGATGCCACCCAGCGTGGTCAGCGACAG
>NZ_JPDP02000055.1:0-1668 GCF_000732685.2 Sphingomonas sp. STIS6.2 | reverse complement strand
CGGGCAAGCCGATCATCGGCATCGCGCAGACCGGCAGCGACCTCAGCCCCTGCAACCGCCATCACCTCGTGCTCGCCGAACGTCTGCGCGAAGGCATTCGCGAGGCGGGCGGCATCGCGCTCGAATTCCCGGTCCACCCGATCCAGGAAACGGGCAAGCGACCGACCGCCGGGCTCGACCGCAACCTCGCCTATCTGGCGCTGGTCGAGGTGCTCTACGGCTATCCGCTCGACGGCGTCGTACTGACGATCGGCTGCGACAAGACGACGCCCGCCTGCCTGATGGCGGCGGCGACGGTCAACATTCCCGCCATCGCGCTGTCGGTGGGCCCGATGCTCAACGGCTGGCACAAGGGTGAGCGGACCGGCTCGGGGACGATCGTGTGGAAGGCGCGCGAGCTGCTCGCGACCGGCGCGATCGATGACGAAGGCTTCATCAAGCTCGTCGCCTCGTCGGCGCCCTCGACCGGCTATTGCAACACGATGGGCACCGCGACGACGATGAATTC
The DNA here is from genome assembly GCF_000732685.2 of Sphingomonas sp. STIS6.2. Classification (NCBI taxonomy): domain Bacteria; kingdom Pseudomonadati; phylum Pseudomonadota; class Alphaproteobacteria; order Sphingomonadales; family Sphingomonadaceae; genus Sphingomonas; species Sphingomonas sp. STIS6.2. The sequence continues at coordinate 1,160 of NZ_JPDP02000055.1, read as the reverse complement.
GCTCGCCGAGGCGCTCGGCATGCAGCTGCCCGGCTCGGCTGCGATCCCCGCGCCTTATCGCGACCGCCAGGAGGTCGCGTACAAGACCGGCAAGCGCATCGTCGACATGGTCGCCGAGGATCTGAAGCCCAGCGACATCCTGACCAGGGAGGCGTTCCACAACGCGATCGTCGTCAATTCGGCGATCGGCGGATCGACCAACGCGCCGATCCACCTTGCCGCGATTGCGCGCCACATCGGCGTCGACCTGCCGATCGACGACTGGCAGACGCATGGTCACAAGGTGCCGCTGATGGTCAACCTTCAGCCCGCCGGGGAGTATCTCGGCGAGGATTATTACCATGCCGGCGGGGTGCCAGCGGTGGTCGCCGAGCTGATGAAGCAGGGGCTGATCCACGAGGACGCGATGACCGCCAACGGCAAGAGCATCGGCGACAATTGCCGCACCGCGACGATCGAGGACGAGCGCGTCATCCGCCCGTTCGCGACCCCGCTGCTGCAGGATGCCGGCTTCATCGTCCTGCGCGGCAATTTGTTCGACAGCGCGATCATGAAGACGAGCGTCATCTCGCCGGAATTCCGCGAACGCTATCTCAGCAATCCTGACGATCCCGAAGCGTTCGAAGGCCCCGCGGTCGTGTTCGACGGCCCCGAGGACTATCATCACCGGATCGACGATCCGTCGCTCGGCATCACCACCGATACGCTGCTCTTCATGCGTGGCGCCGGGCCGATCGGCTATCCCGGTGCCGCGGAAGTGGTCAACATGCGTCCGCCCGCCTATCTAATCCGCGAAGGCGTCCACGCGCTTCCATGCATCGGCGACGGTCGCCAATCGGGCACGTCGGGCTCGCCGTCGATTCTCAATGCCAGCCCCGAGGCGGCGGCAATGGGTGGCCTCGCGCTGATCCGCACCGGCGACCGGGTTCGCATCGATCTCGGCAAGGGCAGCGCCGATGTCCTGATCTCCGATGAACAACTCGCCGAGCGGCGCCGCACGCTGACTGCGGCGGGCGGCTATGCCTTCCCGCGCTCGCAGACGCCGTGGCAGGAAATCCAGCGCGCCACCGTCGGCCAGATGGAAACCGGCGCCATCCTCGAAGGTGCCGAGAAATACCAGCGGATCGCGCAGACGATGGGTCTACCGCGCGACAATCACT
>NZ_JPDP02000054.1:0-4178 GCF_000732685.2 Sphingomonas sp. STIS6.2 | reverse complement strand
GGCGTTCGGACCATCCGCAGGGTTGCGTTCGGTGTCGATCGGCCCCGGCTGAACTAGGTTCGCGGTGATGCCACGCTACCGGACGGGGCGCCTTCCGGACACTATGCAACGTTGGCGGCGCACCGGTCCGGACTGTGCCCGGCAGCGGCCGACATTCCCTCCACCAACATGTCGAACACCACCCGGTAACGCGTGCTCGTCTTCATGTCCTCATGCATCGCGATCCATAACGGCAGCGCGAAGCTGATGTCGTCGAGCACACGCACCAGCGTGGGGTCGCGCTGCGCAATGACCACCTGACACAAGCCGATCTCGAACCCGGCTCGAATTGCCGCCAGCTGCGTAAGGTTGCTATCGCTGCGTAAACGATTACCCGCCATGCGAGATTCTCTCAAACGATCGATAAATGGGAAAGCGCGCATTTTACTAAAACCCATCACCCGCATGAAAACTGGAAGCGTCGGTGGCGTTACCGGACGGCAACTGATCATCCTGGCCTCACAACCTTCAAGGCTTTTGCAATACTCGATGTCCAAGTGCCTTCCTGCAACCGTAGGTAATCATCATGCAAGTTACGTCAACCTGGCATGAAGTTATGCCATCACCGCACGCCGAAACGTAGTAGCATTGGCAGTCGTGGCACTGATTTCAGGCGGAAGCGCGTTTTCAACCGTCTTAAGGAATTACAACATTAATGGACTGCTTGGTCTTCTTGCCGTTTCCTTGTCAACGCACCTTAGATGGCAACGCGTCGTGGTTCCAGACGAGCGAATGACGATTTAACCTTACCGGCGAGAGGAGTCTCCTTGTCATCGCAGGTGGGACGCTCACCATAGCGCAAGCCCACTCCCTTACCGGCTCGCTTGGCTTCATAAAGCGCCTGATCGGCGCGCAGCCGCAGTTCGACGGAGCTGCTTGCATCCTCTGGCAAACAGGCAAAGCCGATGCTCGCGCCAATGCGTGCTGCCGTGCCGTCACTCAGTTCGTACGCCTGATGGGATATGGCAGTGATCAGTTCCTCGACGAACGGACCGACGTCGGTGGGGGAGACGTCTCGCATTACAACCATGAATTCGTCACCACCCATCCGTCCGAGCAGATGTTCGTCGGAAAGGCATGTCCGGATGCGTTTGGCGACCTCCACCAGCAGGAGGTCGCCGGCACCGTGACCGTAGCGGTCATTCACCTGCTTGAAGCCGTCCAGATCGATTGAGACCAGCGCCATCTTGCGGCCCGCATCCGGCCAGACTTGGCCAAGCGCGGCGTCCATGCCCTGCCGGTTCAATATGCCCGTGAGGGAATCGTGTTCCGCCAAGTGCAGATTTCTGTATTGGGCCGCAAGCATGACGAGCATCGTACGGTGGAAGGAACCGATGATCTGCATCGCACCAAGAAGGAACGGCGGGGTAATCGCGACGATGATGATGAGCCAACGCTCGTGCGAAGCTACCGCCCCGATGACAAACGGCAGGTCGCACAGGAGGATGAGCAGGAAAGCGAAGCGGGGCGCTGCATAGTTTCGCGCGCAGATCGGCCCGATCAGCGCCATGACGAGCGTTGCCGATAGCACACGCATGATCGGGTCGCCGCCGGACATAATGGTGAAGGCCGAAATACCCTGAAGTGTGCACCAGAGCAGCGATATCAGCACCGAAGTGTCGACAGGTGAAACGTGTTCGGGATCGATCTCGATCGCGCGCCGACGTGAACGCCGATCAGCGAGACGCCAGGCAATCAGCAGAACCTCAAGACCGATCAACAGTCCGAACACGGGGTGCGCGCTTCGCAGGAAGGATGCAACCAGCACGACCAATGCGCATAGAGAACCCATGATCGCCGACATCGGGGCACTCAGCAGCTGCCCTAGAAGAAAAGTGCGACCGTCCTGGCTCACATCGCCGGAGGGTTCGAAAAACCAACCAAGAGCCGCGGCGCGAGATTTCAGCCTGCCGCGGGCGGCGTCATGGATGGCTCCGGTTTCAAACATCACCGGAAGGCGCCTTTTGCCCAATGTATGTGGCCATCAAGGCCGCACTCAACGAACATGTTCGATAGGCACACCGCAGCCCAGGCGGCATCCGTGGTATAACCTGCTGGGTTGGACAAAGAGCGCTCCTGTTCCACCAACTCCTTCGCACAGAAAGGTAAAGGAAAGGACTGGCTAAAAGCTCCTGGCGTTCCGGCTTGTGAAGAGATCGGCGCCTATGACATCCAGCGCTATTCGATCGGGAATGGCAATTATGCTGAGTTCATCAGCCGCCTTTCACCCATCCGAGAGTCTGCGATCCACTGGCAAAACAGCTCCACGTCCATCGGCCGCGCGAACAGGAAACCCTGGGCTTCCTCGCAGCCGATCTGGGTCAGCACGTTCACGGCCTCGCTAGTCTCGACCCCCTCGGCGACGCAGCGGTATCCCATCTTGCGAGCAAGCCCGACCATCGTCTCGACGAGCACGAAGTCGGGTCCCGCCGCGTCGGTCAGGTTGCGGACGAACACCTGATCGATCTTCACGACGTGCGCTGGTAGCCGTTGGAGATAGGCCAGGCTGCTATGGCCGGTGCCGAAGTCGTCGATGGCGAGGCAAATGCCTGCCCCGGCCAGCTGGCGGAGCATGGTCAGCGCCTGATCGGGCTGGTCCATGATCGCACTCTCGGTCAGCTCGATCTCCAGCTGGTCGGGCCGCAGGTTCCGCTTCAACAGGCCCAGCTGGATGCGCTCGATGAGGTCGGCTTCACCTAGATTGGCCGCGGAGATGTTGACCGACAACGCGATATTCATGCCGGTCTGTTGCCAGGCTGCAAGCTGGTCCATCGCCGCCTCCAACACCCATTGCGTGGTCGGCCGCGCCAGTGAGGTCTGCTCGATGATAGGGATGAACTCGGCTGGTGATACATCGCCCAGCCGTGGGTGCCGCCAGCGCAACAGCGCCTCGGCGCCGATGCAGCGCCCGGTCGCCAGATCGATACGCGGTTGGTATACTAGCCGCAGCTGATCGCTGGCTTCGAGTGCCGCGCCGAAATCCCTCAGCAGCCTGTACTGGCGCTGGTGGGCGGTATCATTTGAGGATGAATATAGCGCGATCGAGCCATCCGCCCGTCTGGCGTCCTGCGCCGCGCTGACGGCACCGCGCAGCACGTCGTCAGCTGGCACATCGCCCAGGACGAACGGTCGTACCCCGATCGCCACACTGGTCACGAAGCGAACCGACGATGCCGCTCGCAGCGATGCGAATGCCGACTGCAGGAGCTGCATATATGCGGCTTCGTCCAGGTGGGACGGCGACAGGAACGCGAACTGCGTGGGGCCGACGTGATAGGCCATGCGGTCTGAACCCAGACCACTGCGTAGCGCCTCGGCTGCTTCCCGGATCAGATCATCGACCCGTGCCCCGCCCATGGCGCGGGTAATCTTGCTGATTTGATCGTCACGCGCGAGGTCGACGACGACCGCGAACCGCCGTTCGCCGGGATAGTCGCGAGCCAGATCGATGAGGTCGTCGCGGAACTGGTTCCGGGTCGGCATGCCGCTTACCGGATCGATACGTCCGAAAGCGTGCTGCAACTCGATTTGCGCCATGACCATAGCTGCCAGATCGACCAGTGCCGCCAACTCGAAGGGGGCAACTTGCCGTGGTTCGGTCCCAAGCACGCAAAGCGCTCCCAACCCATAGCCATCGCTGGTGATGAGCGGAGCGCCGGCATAGAAACGCGTGCCGGCGCGGCTCAGCACGCTATCAGCGTAACAAGGGTTGGCGAGGAGATCTTCGACAACCAGCGCCTGCGTCGTTTCGGCGACCTCGGAACATGGCGCCTTGTCCCTGGGGATACTGAAATGATCAATTCCGACGCGCGACTTGAACCATTGGCGATCGCGATCCGTCAGCGATACAGCGGCTACCGGGAGTCCGAAGATCTGGCTCGCCATCCGGGTGATGCGATCAAAGCTCTCGCTTGCCGACGTGTCCAGCAGCTTCAGCTGGTATAAGGCGTCGAGCCTGGCATCTTCCTGATAGTCCCGCATGCCGCGCCCCCGTTTCACGTTACGCTTATTATCACCTGACCCTTAACGATTTACTCGGATGCGATTGAGGAGCGCTGTCTTGCTTTTGCTAGAGTGTGAACCGCTGAGCGGCGATTTAAACCCTTGCAGATGGGCTGACTTCCTTCAGGTAGAAGGCG
>NZ_JPDP02000053.1:0-23823 GCF_000732685.2 Sphingomonas sp. STIS6.2 | reverse complement strand
CAGCGTCGCGCCGCCCTGGCCGGCCAGATCGCCGCTCAGGAACGCGTTGTCGACTTCGAGGCTCAGCGATTCCTTGCGGTACTCGCCACCGACGTTCAGCGCGATGCCCTCGCTCGCGAACGGCGACTGCACGCCGTATTCGGCGCCCTTGAAGGTGAAGTTCGCGTTGAGGACGGTTTCCTTGTTCTCGCCCGACTGGAAGCCCGGGGTCTGGACATAGTTCAGCGCTTCAGGCGTGATCGCGGCCGCGCCGAAGATGTTGAGCGGGACGCAGTTCGGGTCGGTGCCGTCGACGACCGAGCGGCAGACCGCCTGGCCGAGCGTCGCCGAGCCGGGACGCGTGTCAGTGATCGCGTCGAGCGCGCGCGTGGTGCGCGAGATCGAGAATTCATTGCGATACACCTGGCTGAACACGGTGCTGCCGAACTGGCCATAGGCCTCGTACGAAATGCCCTTGTCGATATCGCCGGTCGCGCCCGCGACGAAGCGATACTGGGTGTGGCGAAGATCCGCCTGACGCCCGCCGCCCTCGACGTTGCGACGGCCGATGCGGACTTTCGCCTGCTGATACTGCGAGCCGTCCGGGTTGGTCAGGTTGACCACCGCGCCATTGGCGTCGGTCACCAGGTTGGACGCACGGCAGAAGGTCGAGACCTGCGCCGCCGACAGCAGCGGGTTGTTGCAGTTCAGGACCGTCGTGTTGTTGAAATCACCTGACGGCGCGATCTGCGCGACCGAGCGATCGTCCATGAACATGAAGTCGGCATAGGGCTTGAACGCGTCGCTGACTTCATACTTGGCGAGGAAGCCCGCGGTGTAGCGCGTGTCCGGACGCTGGTAATAGTTCAGCGGGTTGGCGTTGTAGAGCGTCCGCCCCGCGACGAGCTGGCCTGCTGCGTTCAGCGTATAGCCGGTCGGCGGCCCGCCCTCGGTCGCATCGCCGAGCGTGAAGTTCGCCGGGAATGCGGTGGCCGATCCGCCGCAGACATAATCGTTGCCGACATTGCCCGACGGCGCGTTCAGCCCGCACGAGCTATAGTCGCGCGACCCCTGCAGGATCGCGCCGATCTTGCGATAGCCGCCATAGCCGACGACATGGCCGCGGCCGTCGCTGGTTGCCGCGCCGACCTTGAAGTTGATGTCGAACTGCGTGCCGTCGAACGCCTGGCCGCTCGGCGCGGGATAGCCGCTTGCCGCCGACAGCGCCTGGAACCGCTCGCTGCGGTTGTTGTGGTTGTTGATGCCGCCCGACACGTCGACGCTGAAGCCTTCGTAATCGGTGTCGAGCACGAAGTTGACGACGCCCGCGATCGCGTCCGACCCATAGACCGAACCGGCGCCGCCGGTCAGCACGTCGACGCGCTTGATCAGCGAGGCGGGGATCATGTTGACGTCGGCGGCCGCACTCGCGGTGCTGCTCGACGAGGGGTTGCCCGGCATCAGGCGGCGGCCGTTGATCAGCACCAGCGTGCGCGATTCACCCAGGTTGCGCAGGTTGATCGTCGCCGTACCGGTCGACCCGTTCGACACCGACGAGGTCTGCGTCGCGAACGACGCCGGCAGGCTGTTGAGCACGTCCTCGATCCGCGTCGCGCCGCGCAGCTTGATGTCCGCCGCGTTGACCACGGTGATCGGGCTGGCAGAGGTCAGGTTGGGGTTCGAGATACGCGATCCGGTGACGACGATGTCGGTACCCGCGGCGGTCCCGGCTGCAGCGGGATCCTCGCTCGGCGTGTTCGAGACTGCCGGGGTCGTCGCTGCCGCGCCGTCGTCGCTGGTGGTGCTCTGCGGTGCGGGAGCCGGCTCGGCTGCCGGTGCAGGAGCCGGTGCGGTCTGGGCCGCTGCCGGCAGCGCGACGACGGCGCCCGCGATCATCGTGGACGCGAGCAGGCAATCCCGAAACATATGATTCCGCATGTATTCATTCCCCTTTCGCGCCGTCGATCCGTGATGACTGACGCGATGTGTTGCGGCGCGCTCCGGCGCACTGACTGGGGGCCGGTTACGCAAACGGCAGCGCTTTTGTCCAAAATAAAATTGTAAAATAGTAACGGATCATCGCATTGACGTACCATTGTTACAAAAAGGCAACATCGCGAATCCGGCGCCCTGCGGCGGGTTTTTCAAAGGAATCAAAGGGGATGATCCGGGGATGGCGGGCCCTGCGCGCCCCCGCCCCGGATCGGCCCCGGATTGCCGAAGCCGATACGAGGATGACACGGACATGCACATATCGACACGACGGGCGGCCGCCGGCCTGCTGACCACCGCCCTGCTGATCGCGGGCCTGCCGTCCGCTGCGACCGCGGGGTCGCCCCGCGGCGAACGCGCGCCGGTGCTGGTCGCGCTCACCCAGTGCCGCACGCTGCCGGAGACCGCCGCGCGGCTCGCCTGTTTCGACCGCTCGGTCGCCGCGCTCGAACAGGCTGAAGCGAACCGGACGATCGTCATCATCGATCAGCAGCAGGTGCGCGAGACGCGGCGCGCGGTGTTCGGCATCGCGCTTCCCGAGACCGGCCTGCTCGGCAAGGCCGAGGACCTGCCGCAGATCGAGGCGGTTCTCGCGGGTGCGTCGGTCGACGACTCCGGCCATTGGCGCTTCCAGCTCGGCGACGGCGCGCGCTGGATCCAGACCGACGACAATGTGATCGCCCGGCGCCCACGCGCGAAGGACGCGGTCGTCATCAAGCGCGCCGCACTCGGCAGTTTCCGGATGAGCGTCGGCGGTCAGCCCGCGGTCAAGGTCCGCCGCCTCAACTGACCGCCGCGCGCCCGCTCTCGCGTCCGGCGCTTACTTCATCGCCCCCGCCACCAGCAACGGATCAAGCTTCGCATCCCCCCAGCGCAAACTCCAGTGGAGATGCGGACCCGTCGCACGCCCGCTATTGCCCACCGCGCCGACCGGCTGGCCCTGCGTCACCCGGTCGCCCGGCTTCACGTCGATCCGCGACAGATGCAGGAACGCGCTGTTCAGCCCCATGCCGTGGTCGATCATCAGCAGATTGCCCTCGAGCGTGAAGGGGTGATCCGCCGCCACGATCACCACGCCGTCCGCGGGCGCGACCACGGTCGTCCCCGTCGGCCGCGCGATGTCGATCCCCGAATGATAGGACCCCGCCTCGCCATTGGCATAGACGCGCTGCGACCCGAACAGCGTCGAGATCCGCCCCGTCACCGGCCAGACGAACGCCTGCCGCCAGCCGTCCGACACCGCCCCGATCCGCCGCGCCGCGACGATCTGCGCCAGTTCGCCGGGGCGCACGCGCGCGAATTCGGGCGCGGGGACCGGATATTTGGGCAGGCTCGACAGCCGCGAAATGTCCCATCCGCGCGCTGCGATTCCCAGCGGCTGCTGCACGACGCGCCCGTCCGCCAGCGTCGCGACGAGCATCGCCTGCGTCCCCGCATCACGGTCGAACCCCGCGACGAACCGGCGATCGGGCGCGACCGTCACCGCCCGCCCGTCGAGCGTCAGCGCGCGCGTCCCCGCAGGCGCGGTGCCCAGGATCAGCCCGCCCTGGCTCAGCGTCCCGGTCCAGACGAATCCCGTCGCCGCGGGAACGGTCGCAACAGGAGCCGGCACGGTTTGCGCGGTGCCACCCGAAGCGAGCAGCGCCAACGGCAACAGCAGTCCGCGGATCACCGCGGTTTCATCGCCTCGGCGGCGCCCGCCGCGGTCGCATAGGCCTCCTGCCGCTCGACGCTCCAGTAGCGCAGATCCTCGAGCAGGATGCGGTGGCCGGTGACCGCGCACACGACATGATCCCCCGGGCTCAGCACGCGAAACCCGTTCGCCATGTAATGCAGCTTGGCGGCGCGGTCGGAATTGGACATCAGCATCGGATTTCTCTCGTCGTCACAGGGGGAAGGATCAGAACAGGGTCGGCTGGCGCGGCGCGGCACCGGAGGCAGCGGACGGGGCGGCAGACGGCGTCGGCCGGCTCGCCGGCTTCGGCCTGGCGGCGACCTCGCGCTCACCCCCATCGACGGTGGCATCGACCATCCCGTCGCGGAAATGCAGCGTCAGCGCCCCCGCTGCACGCGCCGCCGCCGCCGACGCGAGCGTCGTACCGCCACCTTGCACGGTCACCCGCGCATAGCCACGGTCGAGGATCGCATCGGGGTTGAGCGACTGGACCAGTCGCCACGTCGCATCGAGCCGCGCCCGCGCGCCCTCCAGCTTGCGCTCGAGCGTCGCCGGCCGCAGCGCCGCGCCCGACCGGTCGAGGCTCCCGCGCGCCAGCGTCAGCCGCCGCTCGAGCCCGCGATCGAGCCGCTGCCCGGCATCGTCCGCACGCTGGCGCTGCGGCCCGAGCAGCTGGTCGCGCTTGGGCAGATGCCGCGCCAGCGCATCGAGCCGCTCGCGCCCGCGCTCGACATAGCGTCGCGCACACCGCTCGGTCCGGTTGCGGTGGCTGTCGATCGTGAGGCGCAGGTCGGCGAGCACCGGCACCGCGATCTCCGCCGCCGCGGTCGGCGTCGGCGCGCGCAGGTCGGCGGCATAATCGCACAAGGTCGTGTCGGTCTCATGCCCGACCGCGGAGATGATCGGGATCGAACAGGCGGCGACCGCGCGCACCACGACCTCCTCGTTGAACGACCAGAGATCCTCGACCGACCCGCCGCCGCGCGCGACGATCACCAGGTCGGGGCGCGGCACCGGTCCGCCGGGCGCGATCGCATCGAAGCCGCGCACCGCCGCGGCGATCTCGGCGGCCGATCCCTCGCCCTGCACCTTGACCGGCCAGACGATGACGTGCGTCGGACAGCGATCCTCGAGCCGGTGGAGAATGTCGCGGATCACCGCGCCCGTCCCCGACGTCACCACGCCGATCACCTGCGGCATGAACGGCAGCGGCTTCTTGGCGGCCGCGTCGAACAGCCCCTCGCCGCCGAGCTTCGCCTTCAGTTTCTCGAGCAGCGCCATCAGCGCGCCCGCGCCCGCCAGCTCCATCCGGTCGATCACGATCTGGTATTTCGACCGCCCGGGATAGGTCGTCAGCTTGCCCGTCGCGATCACCTCGACGCCGTCCTGCGGCACGAAGGCGAGCCGCGCCGCGCTCCCCTTCCAGATCACGCCGTCGATCACCGCCTGATCGTCCTTCAGCGCCATGTAGCAATGCCCCGACGCCACGCGCTTCCATCCCGAAATCTCGCCGCGCAGGCGGACATGGCCGAATTCGCCCTCGACCATCCGCTTCAGCTTGAACGCGAGTTCGCCGACCGACATGGCGAGTGCGTTGTCGCCGGCGACCGGCTCGGCTACCAGCCGCCCCATATCGCTCGCCAGCATGTCGCTGGACACGACGTCATCGGAAAAGGGATCGGGCATGAACGTCCTGCTGTTGGGCTCGGGGGGCCGCGAACATGCGCTCGCGTGGAAGCTGGTGCAATCGGCCAGCTTTTCTCCAGGCCTCGATACGCTCTATGCCGCGCCGGGCAACCCCGGCATTGCCAGCCTTGCGACGCTCGTGCGTCTCGATGCGACGGATCACGCGTCCGTCGTCGCCTTCGTCCGCGAAAAGGCCATCGGCCTCGTCGTGATCGGCCCCGAGGCGCCGCTCGTCGACGGCCTCGCCGATAGCCTGCGCGCCGCCGCCATCCCCGTCTTCGGTCCGTCGAAAGCCGCCGCCCAGCTCGAAGGGTCGAAGGGCTTCACCAAGGATCTGTGCGCGCGCGCCGGCATCCCGACCGCGGGCTATGTCCGCGTCGCGAGCCGTGCAGATGCCGACGTCGCGCTCACCCGCACCTTCTCGCTGCCCGTGGTGATCAAGGCCGACGGGCTCGCCGCGGGCAAGGGCGTCGTCATCGCCTTCACCCGCGTCGAGGCCGATGCCGCGCTCGACGCGCTGTTCGCGGACGGCGAGGCGGAGGCGGTGATCGAGGAATTCCTCGAAGGCGAGGAGGCGAGCCTGTTCGTCCTCACCGACGGCACCACGCTGATGCCGTTCGGCTCGGCGCAGGATCACAAGCGCGTCGGCGAGGGCGATACCGGCCCCAATACCGGCGGCATGGGCGCCTACAGCCCCGCCCCCGTCCTCACCGCCGCGCTCGAACAGCGCGCGCTCGACGAGATCGTCGCCCCCACCGTCGCGGCGATGGCGGCGGACGGGATCCCGTTCAGCGGCGTCCTCTATGCCGGCCTCATGCTCACCGCGCAGGGCCCCAAGCTGATCGAATATAACGCCCGCTTCGGCGATCCCGAGACCCAGGTGCTGATGATGCGGTTCGAGGGCGACCTGATCGCGACGATGCTCGCAGTTGCAGAAGGCCGGCTCGCCGACCTCCCGCCCGCGCGCTTCAGCGACGCCACTGCGCTCACCGTGGTGATGGCGGCCGAGGGTTATCCCGGCACGCCCAAGGCCGGCGGCGCGATCATCGGCCTCGATTCGGCGCGCGCGGCAGGCGGCATCGTCTTCCACGCCGGCACCCGGCTCGAGGATGGCGGCCTCGTCGCCGCGGGCGGCCGCGTCCTCGCGGTCACCGCCACCGGCGACGACCTCGCCTCCGCCCAGGCCAACGCCTACCGCGCGGTCGAGGCGATCGATTTCGCAGAAGGCTTCTACCGCCGCGACATAGGCTGGCGCGAACTCACGAGGTAACCCGAAACAAAAAGCCCCTCCCCTTCAGGGGAGGGGTTGGGGGTGGGGCGCATCCCCAAACGCAACGCCACTGATACCACCGCCAACGCGCATTAAGTCTCGCCCCCCCCGACCCACCCCGCTACTATAGGCAAATGAACGAAACTTCCGCGACGTCCGCCTCGGGCGACAGCCTGCTCCCCGACGGCATCACCACGCTGACGACGATCCATTTCGCGATCATCGCGGTGCTCGCGCTCTTCGTGATCGCCGGGCTGCTCTGGGGCATCAAGGCCAAGCGCAGCCGCAAAAAGGCGTCGCGCGACGTCATCGCCAACGCGCGCGAAGCCGGCGTCGAACCCGCACCCGAGCCGACCCCCGAGCTGCCCGCCGCGCCGACGCCCGCCGCCGCCCCAGCTCCCGAAACGCGCCCGGCCCCGAAACCGACCCCCGCACCCAGCCAGTCGCAGGTCCAGACCGCCCCGACCCCGATTCCGGTCGCGCCTGCACCGCAGCCAGTCGCCCCCGCGCCCGCGCCCGCTCCCGCGCCAACCCCCGCGCCGCTGTCCGACGAACCGATCGCCGCCGCCAGCTTCGACGCCAACCCCGCCGCCGAAGCCGCCACCCCGACCGAGGCGCCAGCCCCCACTCCGACACCCACCCCGGCACCCGCCCCGGCCCCGGCTCCAGCCCCAGCGGTCGACCACGCAGCCGCCCCCGTCACCCAGCTCAAGGGCCTCGGTCCCAAGGTCGCCACCCGCCTCGCGGAACTGGGCGTCACCACCGTCGGCGACATGGCCGCACTCTCCGAAACCGAAGCGCAGAACATCGACGCGCAGCTCGGCGCCTTCACCGGCCGCATGGGCCGCGACCGCTGGATCGAACAATCCCGCCTCCTCGCCGCCGGCGACAAGCCCGGCTTCGAAGCGGTCTTCGGCAAACTCTGACACGCAGGCCGCGCATCAGCGGCCTGCTTCATCCCGACAGGCTATTTCCGACCGAGCGTCTCGATCGCCGCATTGCACCATGCGGGATCCTTCGGATGCTGGCTGCCCTTGCCGATCCGGCTGATGAGATACGGCTCGTCGGCGGGGTTGGCCTTGGCCACGGCAAGGAACGTGTCCATGTCGGCGGCGGCGATAAAGCGCGAACAGCGACCCGCGATTTCCATCGTGTCGCCCAGCCCACGAAGCGGGGCGGACACCGTCCGGTCATCCGCCGGCCGCACGATCACCGGTGGCGCCATCTGCCCCGAGGCAGCTTGCAGCAATATGACAAAGGCTATGATGGTCATGGCCGACACTAGCACGAACATCCGCCACCGCCCGCGTTGACGCGGACGCTGCCTCACGCACCGTTAACGAATTTCATCCACGACAAGGAAAACCAATAAGGCGGCGGACAGGCTATGCAGCAACCACGATACGGGATGGCAAAGGGGCTGCTGATCCTTGCGTATCTAAGTCTGGGTCCAATCGTCTGCGCTACTGTCGCCTTCGACAAGCCTGTCATTATCCTGGCGGTCGGTTCGGCCGTTGGCGTGTTCCTTGGTCCCGTCCTGCACCGTCTGGCAAACAGCGAGCATGCGGAAACCGTCGCACACGAAAAGGTCGACGCCGAAGCAAGGATCGCCATGCTCGTGTGCGCAATCCTGTTCGTCGCCCTGTGCGTCTACGTCATCTATAGCTCGTGGTATGACTACCAATCACTTCGCGACGTCCCGATCTACGGGGTCGGAATGATCTATGCGCCGTCTCTTGTAGTCGGAATCGCGGTTTTTGCCTGCGTGCGGTACGTGTCGCGACGGCTTAAAATCTCGGGCAACCGCTAAGCGTCGAAACAATGAGCGCCCGGGTAAATCAACCGGGTCGGTGATCCGGCGCGTTCAAGCCCCGCCCCCGCCAGCCTCAAACCTCGCTGACGAGCAGCTTGTCGATCCGTCGCCCGTCCAGATCGACGATCTCGAACTTCCACCCCTGTTCGACGAAGCTCTCGCCCTCGCCCGGCAGATGGCGGAACACCGCGAGCGCGAGCCCGGCGACGGTCGCGTAGTCGCGGTCCTCGGGCAGGTCGATGCCCAGCCGGTCGGCCAGCGCATCCGCCGCCATCGTGCCCGCGACCAGCAGCGAGCCGTCGTCGCGCACCACCACCGACGGCGAATCGTCCGGGTCGGCATCCGACTTGAACTCGCCCGCGATCGCGGCGAGCAGGTCGGCGGGGGTCACGATCCCCTCGAAATGCCCGTATTCGTCATGGATCAGCGCCATCGGCACCTCGGCCTGGCGCAGCGCGATCAGTGCGTCCATCGCGTCGATCTGGTCGATCACCACCGGCGCCTTGCGCATCAGCACGTTGAGGTCGAGCGGTTCCCCGCGGAACAGCGCGGCGGCGATGTCGCGCGCCTGCACCACGCCGCGCACCCGGTCGATCGACCCGTCGCCGACCGGCAGCCTGGTGTGCTGCGACGCGAGCAGCGTGTCGCGGATCTCGTCGGCATCCCAGTTGCAGTCGAGCCAGTCGATATCGGTCCGCGGCGTCATCACCTCGCGCACCGGCCGGTCGGCGAGCCGCACCACGCCCGAGATGATCGAGCGCTCATGCTCCTCGATCACGCCCGACTTGGACGCCTCGGCGACGATCAGGTGCAGTTCCTCGGCGGTAACATGCTCCTCCGATTCGCGGTTGAGCCTGAGCGCCTTGAAGATCAGCGCGCTCGTCGAATCGAGCACCCACACGATCGGCGCGGTGATGATCGCGAGCCAGCGCATCGGCCGCGCCATGAACGCGGCGATCGTCTCGGGCGATCGCAGCGCAAATTGCTTGGGCACCAGCTCGCCGATGATCAGCGAGGCATAGGTGGTCAGGCCGATGACGATCGCAAAGCCGACCGTCTCCGCCGTGCTCGCGCTCAGCCCCAGCGCCTGCAGCCGCGCCGCGGTCGGCGTGCCCAGACTCGCGCCCGAATAGGCGCCCGCCAGGATCCCGATCAGCGTGATGCCGATCTGCACGGTCGACAGGAACTTGCCGGGGTCGGCGGCGAGCAGCAACGCGGCGCTCGCGCCCTTGCGCCCGGTCCGCGCCAGCGCGTCGAGCCGCGCACGCCGCGACGACACGATCGCGAGCTCGCTCATCGCGAACACGCCGTTCAACGCGACGAGCGCGAGGATGATCGCGACGTCGATCCAGGGGAAGGGGGGAAGCGGTGCCATTGGCTCGATCGTCTCTTGGCGCACATTCGCGCGCTTCACAACCGGTCTCGACACTTATCGTCATCGGGCGTTCAGTGCGCAGGTGGAACAATCGCCGAATATGCCGGGTTATCTGCGGCATGATCAAAAGGGACAGAGACATGAAGGCCAAGGGTATATTCATCGGCGCAGCGCTCGCCGCACTCGTCACGACGTCGGCCTGCACGACCGATCCGGAGACGGGCCAGCGCACGATCTCGAAGACCGCGCTCGGCGGCATCGGCGGCGCGCTCGGCGGCTATCTGCTCGGCGACATCGTCGGCGGGCGTAACGATCGGACCGAGAAGCTGCTCGGCGCAGGGATCGGCGGCCTCGCGGGCGCGGGCGTCGGCGCGTACATGGACAAGCAGGAGCGCGACCTGCGCGCGCGCACCGCAGGGACCGACGTCCAGGTGATCCGCCAGGGCGACGACCTCGTGCTCAACATCCCGTCGGGCATCACCTTCGCCTATGACAGCGCGACCGTGCAGCCGCAGTTCCAGCGCACGCTCGATCAGGTCGCGGACACGCTGCGCCAGTATAACCAGACCTATATCGACGTGTACGGCCACACCGATTCGACCGGCAGCGACTCCTACAACCAGACCCTGTCGCAGCGCCGGGCGACCTCGGTCGCGGATTACCTGTCGAGCCACGGCGTCCAGTCCGCCCGCATCGGCACCCGCGGCTACGGCGAAAGCCAGCCGATCGCCTCGAACGACACCGACGCCGGCCGCGCCGCCAACCGCCGCGTCGAGGTGAAGATCGTCCCCATCACCCAGAACGACCTCCGCTAACCACCCCCCTCTGTCATCCCGGCGAAAGCCGGGACCCAGGGTGCGGGCGGACTTGCAGTAGAAGAAGGGGGGTTCGCGCGGAGACGCGGAGGCGCGGAGTAGGTGTGGACGCCGCGAAGCGACCGCCCGATCACGTCCGGCAGCGCTAAAGGTCAGGGTCTCCCGACCGAAGGGCCGGATGCACCATCTCCGCGCCTCCGCGCCTCCGCGCGAACCCATTCTTCTTCTACGGACGCCGCTCCCGGAAAAACCCCGTCAACAACGCCCCAGCCTCCCGCTCCCCGATCCCCGCATACACCTCAGGCCGATGATGGCACGTCGGCTGCCCAAAGAACCGCGCGCCATGCTCGACCGCGCCGCCCTTCGCATCCGCCGCCCCGTAATAGAGCCGCGCGATCCGGGCATGCGCGATCGCCCCCGCGCACATCGCGCACGGCTCGAGCGTCACCCACAGATCGCAGTCTTCCAGCCGGTCCCGCCCCAGCGCCCTGGCCGCCGCGCGAATCGCGAGCATCTCGGCATGCGCGGTCGGATCGCACAGCGCGCGCGGCGCATTGGCCGCGGTCGCGATCACCTGCCCGGCACGCACCACGACCGCGCCGACCGGCACCTCGCCCGCCGCCGCGGCATCGCGCGCGGCGTCGAGCGCGCGCCGCATCGGGTCGGGGATCGGAAACATGCCCCGCCCTGCCCTGCCTTCCCCATCAGGTAAAGCCGCAGGACAAGGCGGGCGCGGATCAGTTGGCGGGCACCTGGCCATTGTCCGCCGCGGTCCCCGGCTTGTCGACCGAGATCGTCGGCACCGCGACCGTCTTGGTCTCGGTCCCCAGCCGCACCTTGGCGACGTCCGCCTCGAATTTCGGCGTCTGGATCGCGCCGGCACGCGTCTGGTCGATGTTGATGATCCCGAAATACATCAGAGCGACGACGGCGAGCAGCGCGATCGCGACCAGAGACAAGAGCGTACGCATGGGATTCCCCTTATATAAGGCCACGACCCATGACGGGCGTCGACCGGTTCGATGGCGTAACAACGTCGATCAACCCCGCGCGGTTGCACGCCCCGCTCTGCCGCCCCGTTCGCCGCATCCACGTGGGCGCCGATCGGCAAAAACGGGTGAATCGGTTGACGCGGCCGCGCTTGCCGGGTATCCGCGCGCCTTTCCGGGGTTCCTCCCGACACTTGATAGGTAGACAGATGTCGCGCATTTGCGAACTGACCGGCAAAGGCCGGATGGTCGGGAACAACGTGTCCCACGCCAACAACAAGACCAAGCGTACGTTCCTGCCCAACCTGCAGAACGTCACGCTGATCTCCGACTCGCTCGAGCAGAGCGTTCGTCTCCGCGTCTCGACGCACGGCCTGCGTTCGGTCGAGCATAATGGCGGCCTCGACAACTGGCTCGTCAAGACCTCGGACGACAAGCTCTCGCTCAAGGCCCGCCGCCTGAAGCGCGACGTCGTCAAGAAGATCGCCGCCGCCGCCTAATCGGCGCGACTGCGACACGGCCCCGGCCCGCGCTCCCACCGGAGCGCGGGCCGTCGGCGTTTGTGCGCCCGTCGCACGTAAACGCGCCGCCGAACCCGTTCCACCTCCCTTTCCGTTCGTGTCGAGCGCAGTCGAGACACCGTCCGCCCGGTGCACCGTCCCCTCCCGTTCGTGTCGAGCGAAGTCGAGACACCGCTAGCCCCGCACCACCCCCGCTACCCCTCCAGCCGAAACTTCAGCAACAGCGTCCGCTCCAACGCAGTCTCGTTGTCGTCCGACACGATCCACACCACCGTGTCGTCCCCCTCGCGCACCACCGCGATCCCCTCGAAATTGTCATGCACCAGCGGCGCCGCCAGCCGCGCGATCTCGCGCCCCCGCACCACCGCCCCTGCCCGAATCGCCCCCGACTCGATCACCGTCACGGTGTTGGAAAACGCGAACGGCGCCGCAAAGGCGCGATTGAGCACGATCAGCCGCCCGTCGGGCAGCTCCGCGACATCGACCGGACTGAACCCGACCGGCGGCACATAGGTAAAGCCCACCCCGCGCGCCGTCAGCGGATCGCCCGCGAACAGCAGCCCCCGCCGCCCGGTCCCGCGCCCGACCCCGCCCGCGCTCGTCCGCACCCGCGGCCGCGCCGTCTCCGACAGCACGACGAATCGCCCGTCGCGCAACCGCACCATGCTCTCGGGCCCGCCATTGTCGGGCCATTCGCGCATCGCCCGCGGCCGGACCAGCCCCTCGAATCGCGCCAGCAGCGTGCCGTCCGCCCCCGCGGCATAGCGCCCGACCGCGTTCCAATATTCGAACCCGACCCAGGCGGTCCCCGTCGCGGCATCGATCGTCAGCGATTCGCTGTCCCGGTCGCGCTTCGACCAGCCCTGCCCGGGACCACCCGGCAGCGCGGCAAAGCCGATCCCCGCGGGCCGCCAGTCGTCACCGATATGAAAGCGGACGATATTCCCGCCATCGCTGAGCAACGTCACCTGTGTCCGCGAAGCCCTGCGACGGACCGCGATCGAGGAATATCCCCCGAACGCCGAATCGCGACTGCGCAGCACCACCCCGCCGAGATAGGTCAGCCTGCCGAGCCGCCGCCGCGACGGATCCGCCGGATCGATCCGCACCCGCGTCGCGGTCATGTCCGCCGCCGCGCCCAGCAGCGGGAGGCGCGACGTGCCGCTCCATCCGGGCACCAGCAGGTGCACGCTCGCCAGCACGAACAACAGGGTCGGAAAACGCCGCACGCCCGCCCCATAGCCGCTGCCGCGCCCGGGGGCACCCGCTTCCAGTCAGGCGCACGCGATAGGGCGCGGGACCGGAGTCGCGCCTGAACCGTTGATAACGAACGCATTCAGGCTCGGCTCAATCCGACTCGACCATAAGGCTGTCATCAGGATCGAAGGGCCCGTCACCGGCGCACTCCCCCAGGTCCCAAATGGGAGACGTTTGATGTTCAAGACCTTCACCCTCGCCGTCAGCGCGCTCGCAATGGGCACCGCAACCCTGGTCCCCGTCGCCGCCGAGGCGCAGCGCTACGGTTACGAGCGCGGCTATGACCGCGGTTACGACGGGCGCGGCTATGACCGTGGCCGGGGCTATGACCGCGAATATCGCGGCAACGACCGCCGCTACAATTATCGCAACGACCGCAACAACCGTCGCGGTTGCGACAACACCGGCGGCACGATCGTCGGCGCCCTCGCCGGCGGCCTGCTCGGCCACACGGTCGCGGGTCGCGGCAACGGCACGATCGGCGCGCTGCTCGGCGCCGCCGGTGGCGGCCTCGCCGGCAACGCGATCGATAAGTCGGACAATCCTCGGTATTGCCGCCGCTAAGCGCGAAAGCGCGGGGGCTCGCCAAACCAAGCACCCGCGCCACCCAGGTTCCCAAGTTCCCTCGCGTAGCGTATCGAGGGCAGAGGCCGGCTTCCCAAGGAAGCCGGCCTCTTGTTCGTCAGGCCGCAAGACCCTCCGCAAACACGATCCCGCGCCCCCTCCGTCATCCCGACGAAAGTCGGGACCCAGGATACCACCCGCAACGCTCGTGGCTCTGGGTCCTGACGTTCGTCAGGATGACGAGAGTGAACGACATCCACCACCAAACCCCGTCATCCTGACGAAAGTCAGGATCCAGGATACTACCCACCGTCCCCGGCCGCGCATCCCCGCTTCCGCCGCAACGCCGACCGCCCTACGCTGCGACATCCAGACCCCGGAGAGCCCCGTGATCCGCACCCTCGCGCTCGCCATGCTGACGACTCTTCCGCTACTCGCCGGCTGTGCGGCCGGGCGGCACGCGGAAAAGCCCGTCCTCACCGCACGCGCGGTCGCGCAGATCGCCACCCGCTGCGGCGCGGTCCGCGGCAAATTCCGTCCCAGCCGGACCGAGCTCCCCAGCGCAGATTTCACCCTGCACGCCGACGATCAGGGCGACGCGCAGTCCTCCCCGACGGTCCGCTGCATCGGCACCGCGCTCGACGCGTACCGCCACGATTATTTCGGTTTCGCCCCCGAGGCCGAAGCGACCCCGTCATCCTGACGAAAGTCAGGATCCAGAGCCCAGACCACCGTCCCCAGCGACTCGCCCAAACCCCACGCCGCCGGCAAAGCCGTCGGCCGGACCGGGTTGCACCCGTCCGCCGGCCGTGCCGGTTTTGCCCCTGCTGCCGCGCAGCCGGGGCAAAACCGTCAATACATATGCTGTCCGCCATTGATGCTCAGCGTCGAGCCGGTCACGAACCCGCCCTCTTCCGAGCACAGGAACACCACCCCGCGCGCAATCTCGCTCGCCTGGCCCAGCCGCCCGACCGGGATCTTCGCGACGATCTTCTCGAGCACGTCCGCCGGCACCGCCGCCACCATGTCCGTATCGATATAGCCCGGCGCGATCGCGTTGACCGTCACCCCGGCCCGCGCGCCCTCCTGCGCCAGCGCCTTGGTGAAGCCGTGGATGCCCGATTTCGCCGCGGCGTAATTGACCTGGCCATATTGCCCGGCCTGCCCGTTGATCGAGCCGATATTGACGATCCGCCCCCATTTGCGCGTCCGCATGCCCGGGAACACCGCCTTGGCCATGTTGAAGCAGCCGCCCAGATTGGTGTCGATCACCGCCTTCCAGTCGTCATAGCTCAGCTTCAGGATCGTGCCGTCGCGCGTGATGCCCGCATTGTTCACGACGATGTCGACATCGCCCAGATCGGCCGCGACCTTCGCACAGCCCGCCTGGCACGCGTCGTAATCCGCAACATCCCATTGATAGACCGCGATTCCGGTCCGCGCGGCGAACGCCTCGGCGCGTTCGGCATTGCCCGCATAGGTCGCCGCCACGGTCAGCCCGGTCTTCTGCAGCGCAAGGCTGATCGCTTCGCCTATGCCACGCGTTCCCCCGGTTACGATCGCGACGCGTGCCATGCCTTCTCTCCCGCCATACGTGTTTTACCGGAGGCTAACCGCGGCGCGTCCAACCTTCAAGCTCGCGTGCGAGCAGCCCCTCGAGCATCGCGACCCCCGCAGGGCCATCGTTCAGGCACGGCAGATAGGCAAACTCCTTGCCGCCCGCCTCCTCGAAGCTCTCGCGCCCGCGAATCGACAATTCCTCGAGCGTTTCCAGACAGTCCGCCGAAAAGCCCGGGGCGAAGATCGCGACCTTGGTCTTCCCCGCCTTGGCCAGTTCCACGAGGGTCTCGTCGGTCGCGGGCCCGAGCCATTTCTGCGGCCCGAAGCGCGACTGGAACGCGACCGTCAGCTCGCGCCCCATCGCCGTGCTCAGCAGCCGCGCGGTCTTCTGGCAGTGGCAATGATAGGGATCGCCCATCTCCAGCGTCCGCTTGGGCATGCCGTGAAAGCTCGCGACGATCGCATCGGGGACGAAGTCGAGCGCGGCGAGCGACGTCTCGAGATCGGTCTTCAGCGCGTCGATATACAAGGGATCGTCATAATAAGGCGGCAGCGTACGCAGCGCGGGCTGCCAGCGCAGCCCCGCCAGATGCGCAAACGCCTTGTCGTTCGCGGTCGCGGTCGTCGCCGCGCAATATTGCGGATAGAGCGGCGCGAGCAGGATCCGCTCGCAGCCCGCCGCCTGCATCGCGCTCAGCCGCTCGGCGATCGCCGGCCGGCCATAGCGCATCGCCCAGTCGACCATCACCTCGGGGCCGAACGAATCCTTCACCGCCGCCGCCTGCAACCGCGTGATCGCGGCGAGCGGCGAACCGTCCTCGCGCCACACCTGGCTGTACGCATGCGCCGATTTCTTCGGCCGCGTGTTCAGGATGATGCCGCGCAGGATCGGCTGCCACGCGATCGCCGGGATCTCGACGACGCGGCGATCCGACAGGAATTCGCCGAGATAGCGTTTGACCGATCGCACGTCGGGGCCGTCGGGCGTCCCCAGGTTCATCAGCAGGACGCCAATCCGGGGCTTCGGAATCGCGGGATGGTCGGGGGGCAGGGTCATGTCGAGGGTCTTAAAGGCAAATCGCGCAGACGAAAGCCCGTTGCGGAGAAGATTGCGTTGGCGATCGCCGGCGCGACCGCGGGCACGCCCAGCTCGCCGACCCCGCCCGGCGCCTCGTCGCTGCGGATCAGCTCGACCGTGATGTCGGGCGTGTCCGCCAGCCGCGGCAGATGCAGGTCGCCGAACCCGCGCGCATCGGCCAGGTTGCGCGTGAAGCCGGTCGCCGCACCCAGCGCGGTCGCCAGCCCGAAGATCAGCCCGCCCTCGATCTGCTGGCGGACCAGGTCGGGGTTGATCTGCACCCCGCAATCGACCGCCGCGACCAGCCGCTCGACCACCGGCCGCCGGTCCGCGCCCAGATGCGCCTCCGCCAGAACCGCGATGAAACTGCCGCGAAAGGCGTGGGCCGCGATCCCCTGGCCGCTGCCGGGAACGCCGCCGTTCCACCCACCCAGCGACGCCGCGGTCGACAGGCACCGCGCGAGTCTCGCGCCGCCGCCCAGCATGCCGATCCGGTAGGACATCGGCTCGGTCGCGGCGATCCGCGCGAGCTCGTCGACGAACGTCTCGGTGAAGAACGCGGTATAGCCATGCGCGCCGCCGCGCAGCGCGCCCGTCGGCACGCCGATCTCGGCGGCATGATGCACGACCGCCACCGCCGGGATCGCATAAGCGGGCAGCGCACCGCCGACCGCATGCGGATCGCCGCGGGTCAGCGCGGTCGCCGCCCGGCTCGCAATCCCCGGCAGCACCCTTGCCGCGATCTCCGCGCCGGTCGCGGGCGCCGCGATCGCCGTGCGCCACGCAAGGATCCGCCCGCGCGCATCGAGTCGCGCCGCCAGCCGCGCCGCCGCCGCGGGACGATAGCGGTCGTGCATCAGATCCTCGGCCCGCGACCAGACCAGGCTGACCGGGCGCTTCAGCCGCACCGCCAGCACCGCCGCCTGCGCCGCCGCGTCATGCTCCAGCGCGGCACCGAACGACCCGCCGACCGGCATCGGATGGATCACCACCTGCGCCTCGGCGATCCCCGCCGCGCGCGCCGCCGCCGCGCGCGCGGGCCCCGGCGCCTGAGTCTGCAGCCAAAGTTCGAGGATCCCGTCGCGGTACGCCGCGGTCGCGCTGCGCGTCTCGATCGCCGCATGCACCGCGGGCGCGACGCGGTAGGCGGCGGTCACCACCCCCGCCCCGTCGAGCAGCGTGCCGATCTCCCCGGTCTGCGCCATCGTCGCGCCCGACGTCTCGAACGCGGCGTCGAGCGCGGCGGCGATCGTCCCGCTGTCGACCAGCGACGATCGCGTGGCAAAGCGCGGCGCCATCGCGGACAGCGCCTGCTGCGCCGCCCAGCCGGTCGTCGCCACCGCCGCGACCCAGCGCGGCGTCTCGACGATCTGCAGCACGCCGCGCACCCGGTCCGCGGCGGCGCGGTCGACCCCGATCAGCCGGCTGTCGCCGACCGGTCCCTGCCGGATCGCCGCATGGACCATGTCGGGCAGGCGGACGTCGCCGGTGAAATTGGCGGATCCGTCGACCTTGGCCGGCGTGTCGATCCGCGGCACCGACCGCCCCGCGAGCGCCCCCGCGCCCGGCCCGCCGATATTGGGGTCGTCCGGCAGCGTCTCGCGCGCGGCGTCCTCGGCCAGCGCGGCGAAGCGGATCCGCCGCGTGCCCTGGACGACGAACCCCGCCTCGGTCCGGCAGTCCGCCCAGTCCGCATCCCAGCGCCGCGCCGCCGCCTTGCACAACAGCACCCGCGCCGCCGCACCCGCGCTCCGGCACGCCGCCTCGAACATCCGCACCGAACTCGATCCCGCGGTCAGCATCGGCGCGGGGCCGGCGACCGCTGCGGGAACCACGCCCGGCATCCCCTCGAACAGCGCGTTCAGCCCGACCGGATTGGCATAAAGCGGGTTGAGCGGCGCAGGCTCGACCCC
The DNA here is from genome assembly GCF_000732685.2 of Sphingomonas sp. STIS6.2. NCBI lineage: Bacteria > Pseudomonadati > Pseudomonadota > Alphaproteobacteria > Sphingomonadales > Sphingomonadaceae > Sphingomonas > Sphingomonas sp. STIS6.2. The sequence continues at coordinate 5,336 of NZ_JPDP02000053.1, read as the reverse complement.
CACCGTCCGCCAGTCCGCGCCCAGCTCGTCCGCGACGATCTGCGCCAGCGCGGTATAGACGCCCTGCCCCTGTTCGGCCTGCGGCACCGTGACCGTGACATGCCCGTTGCTGCCGATCTTCAGCCACGCCCCGAACGCGCTCTCCCCCGGATCCGCCACCAGCGTCGGCGCATAGTCGCGCGGCCACAGCCCCCAGGCGACGACCAGCCCGATCCCCACGCCGCCCCCCGCCAAAATCCCCCGCCTGCTGATCATCCCGCGCCCCTACCCCGTCTCCCCCCCGCGGTGAAGGCGCCGCAAACCGCCGGATGAGGGGCAGCGCGCCCCACCCCCTACCGTCATCCCCCCTTCCGTCATCCCGACGAAAGTCGGGACCCAGGGTAACAAAACGCGCCGCTGCTGGGCTCTGGATCCTGACTTTCGTCAGGATGACGAGAAGAAGTGAAGCACGCGCACGCCACCCACACCCCGTCATCCTGACGAAAGTCAGGATCCAGAGCCCCGAACGCCACCCCGGCCGACTCCCCGCCGGCCTAAGGCACCCCCCTCAAACCATCCCCCGATACCGCTCCCGGATCGTCACCTTGTCGGTCTTCTCCGTCCCCAGCCGCGGCAGCGGCGCATCCGCGATCCAGACCCGCTGCGGCACCTTGAACGCCGCGATATGCTGGTGGAGATACGCACACAGATCGTCGGGCGTCAGCGTCTCGCCCTCCTGCAGCACCACCACCGCGCCCGGCACCTCGCCGAACCGCTCGTCCGCCAGCCCGAACACCGCCGCCTCCGCCACCGCGGGGTTCTGGTACAGCGCCGCCTCGACCTCCTGGCACGAGATATTCTCGCCGCCGCGGATGATGATGTCCTTCTTGCGGTCGACGATGAACAGATAGCCGTCCTCGTCGAGAAACCCGATATCGCCCGTCCGGAAATAGCCGTCCGCGGTGAACGCCGCCGCGGTCGCCTCGGGCCGGTTCCAATATTCCTTGAAGTTGCACACGCTGCGGATGCCCACCTCGCCGCGCACCCCCGCGGGCTGCGCGCGCCCGTCATCGTCGAGGATCGCGAGGTCGACCAGCGGCGCGCTCGCCCGCCCCGCCGAATTGGGCTTGGCGATATAATTGCTCCGCCAGTTGCCCGTCCCCACCGCGTTCGTCTCGGTCAGCCCGTAGCCGATCAGCGGCGCGCTGCCGCCCATCTCCTCGCCCAGCCGCCGGACATGCTCGACCGGCCGCGGCGCGCCGCCCGCGGCGAAATCGGTCACCGTCGACAGGTCGTAATCGCCGCGATCGGGGTGGTTGAGGATCTCGAAGCTCATCAGCGGCACGCCGACGAAATAGGTCACGCCCTCCGCCTCGATCAGCCGCATCGCCTCGCGCGCATCCCATTTGGGCATCAACACCAGCTTTCGCCCCATCGCGAAGCTCTGCAGGAACACCGGCACCTCGCCCGTGATGTGGAACAGCGGGATCGTCAGCAGCGTGACCGGCTGGCCGACCGGCGGATTGCCCTGCGCGGTGGCGATGCCGAGCATCATCATCGCCTGCCCCAGATAGTTGAAGATCGCCTGGATGATCGCGCGGTGATCGCACAGCGCGCCCTTCGACTGGCCGGTCGACCCGCTCGTGAACAGGATCGTCGCATGGTCGTCGGGGCCCAGCGGCGGCAGCGCGACGCCGACCGGATCCTCCTTCAGCAGCACGTCGAGTGCGATTCGCAGCGGCTGGGTGTCGTCGATCCCGATCACCGGCGTCGCCAGCCCGGCGATCTGCGCCAGACGCTTCACGCGCGGCGGATCGGCGAACACCATGTTGCAGTCGACGTCGCGGATCGCCGCCTCGAGCTCGTCCGACTGCCACCAGCCGTTCAGCAAAGTCGCGACCCCGCCGGCCATGATGATGCCCATGTACAGCACGATCCACGACGGCGAATTGCGCATCGCGATGCCGATCCGGTCGCCCCGCTGGATGCCGTGCGCGGATACCAGCGCGCAGGCGACGCGCTCGGCGGCGTCCTCGACCTCGGCGAACGTCAGCCGCTCGTCGCCTGCGACCAGGAACACCTGGTCGCGGTGCTCGCCGGCATAATGCGCGAAATAGGCGTTGAGCGCGGGCGGCGCGACCGCGATCGTCGGCAGCGTCACGCCGAACCGCTCGATCGATCCAAGCCCGAGCATCCCCCCGGGCGCGGTCAGTGCCGCCATCGTCGAATCCATCGCCGCGTCTAGCTCGGTCCGCATATCGCTCTCCCATTGCTCCGATGACCCCGGTCTTATCGCCTTGGTCTTATCGTCACCGCTCATTATGCAGGCGCGAACGCGTGGGGAAAAGCCATTGATCCTGTCGACCTTAGCCGCCGTAGCCGGTGGCCTGCCTAGCCCCGCTACGGGCCAACATATCCGGTTCGAGGACCTGGGGCTCCACCCCGACGTCTTCTCGATCGGCTTCTTCACGCTGCGCTGGTACAGCCTGGCCTATATCGGCGGGATCCTGCTCGGCTGGTGGTATCTGCTGAAGCTGCTCGCCCAGCCCGGCGCACCGATGGCGCGGCGTCATGCCGACGACCTCGTCTTCTACGCGACGCTCGGCATCATCCTCGGCGGGCGGCTCGGCTATGTGCTGTTCTACGCGCCGGAGATGATCCTGCGGCCGTTGCGCATCCTGCGGCTCTGGGACGGCGGCATGTCGTTCCACGGCGGCGTCATCGGCGTGTCGCTCGGGCTGATCCTGTTCGCGCGCAAGCACAAGCTCAACTGGCTGCGCGTCCACGACTATATCGCCTGCTGCGTGCCGTTCGGGCTGTTCTTCGGGCGGCTCGCCAATTTCGTCAACGGCGAGCTCTGGGGCAAGCCGACCGACGTCGCCTGGGGCATCGTCTTCGCGCGCACCGTCCCCTTCGGCATGATCGAACCCGCCCGCCACCCGAGCCAGCTCTACGAGGCGGGGCTCGAGGGGCTCGCGCTGTTCGCGCTGCTCTGGTTCGCCTTCTGGAAGACCAAGGCGCGCTATGACCCGGGCAAGCTCGTCGGGCTGTTCGTCCTCGGCTACGGCCTCGCGCGCTTCACCGTCGAATTCTTCCGCGAACCCGATTCGCAGCTGCGCGCCTTTGCCGAGAAGACCGGGCTCCACATGGGCCAGTGGCTCTGCGTGCCGATGATCCTCGGCGGCCTCTTCCTGATCCTCACCGCCGCCCGCCGCCGCATCCGCGTCGAATCCATCGCCGGCGCGCAGAGCGTCGCGTAACGGACACCACCCTCACCCCCACCCCGGCGAAGGCCGGGGCCCAGTTGGAACGTCCCTCGTGACGGGCGGTGCGCGTCGTTACATCGACCGCCCAACCGGGCCCCGGCCTCCGCCGGGGAGGCAGAGAGCTTTACGATGACTGACACCACCCCCGACACCGCCCTCCCCGAACGCCTCGCCCGCGCGATCACCCTCGCCGGCCCCGTCCCCGTCGCGCAGTACATGGCCGCCGCCAACGCGCAGTATTACGCGACCCGCGACCCGCTCGGCACCGCAGGCGACTTCACCACCGCGCCCGAGATCAGCCAGATGTTCGGCGAGCTCCTCGGCCTGTGGTGCGCCGACCTGTGGGACCGCGCCGGCCGCCCGGACATCGCCTGGGTCGAGCTCGGCCCCGGCCGCGGCACGCTCGCCGCCGATGCCTTGCGCGCGATGGCCAAGGCCGGCCTGACGCCCCCCGTGCATTTCGTCGAGACCAGCCCCGCGCTCCGCACCGCGCAGGCCGAGCGCGTCCCCGCCGCGACCTGGCACGACGCCATCGACACGCTGCCGACCGAGCTTCCGCTGATCGTCGTCGCGAACGAATTCTTCGACGCGCTGCCGATCCGCCAGTTGCTCAAACGCGAGGACGCCTGGTACGAACGCCTCGTCGCCGCGCAGGACCTGCTGTTCCTCCCGATCGCGGGCAAGCCGCTTCCCGACGCCGTCATCCCCGAGCCGTTCCGCGACGCGCCCGCCGGATCGATCCTCGAAACCGCCCCCGCCGCGGTCGGCATCGTCCGCGCGCTCGCCAAACGCCTCGTCGCACAGGGCGGCGCGCTGCTCGCGATCGATTACGGCTATGAAGGCCCCGCGCTCGGCGACACGCTCCAGGCGGTCCGCGCGCACGCCTTTGCCAACCCGTTCGAATCGCCGGGCGAGCACGACCTGACCGCGCATGTCGATTTCACCACGCTCGCCGCCGCCGCGCAGGCTGATGGCGCGGTCGCCTGGGGCCCCGTCGCACAGCGCGATCTGCTCGGCGGGCTCGGCATCGACACGCGCACCTCCGCGCTCGCCAAGGCCTCGCCCGACCGCGCCGAGGCGCTCGCCGCCGACCGCCGCCGGCTGATGGACGACATGGGGTCGTTGTTCAAAGCGCTCGCGATCACGTCGCCCGGCTGGCCCAACCCGGCCGCCTTCGCGTGATCACCTACCGCGACGCAGTCCCCGCCGACGGCCCCGCGCTCGCCGCGATGGCGCGCGCGTCGTTCACCGAGACGTTCGGCACGCTCTACCGCCCGCAGGATCTCGCCGTCTTCCTCGACCAGGCGTTCGGGCCGCAGGGCCTGCCGTCGCAGATCGGCGACCCCGCCTTCCGCATCCATGTCGCGCTCGACGAGGGTGCGGTCGTCGGTTTCGCCAAGACCGGCCCGGTCGCCTTCCCCGGCGACTGGCCCGCCACCGCGGTCGAGCTCTACCAGCTCTACGTCCGCGCCGACCAGCACGGCGCCGGCGTCGGCCCCGCGCTGATGGACTGGGCGCTCGCCACCGCGCGCGCCGAGGCGCGGACCGAGATGATCCTCAGCGTCTATGTCGACAACCACCGCGCCCACCGCTTCTACCAGCGCTACGGCTTCACCGAGATCGGCCGCTACGTCTTCATGGTCGGCGAGAAGGCGGACGACGACCGCATCATGCGCCTGGCGCTATGACGCGGCGCGCCGCCCCCAAACCTCACCCAACCCCCACCCCGGCGAAGGCCGGGGCCCAGTTGGGAAGGCCCAGGTAATGAAACGCCGCCCCCCGTCACAGCCGTCCCCCAACTGGACCCCGGCCTCCGCCGGGGTGGTGCAGCACGCCAGTGCCCCGCCCCAGATTCCCAACCCAGCCCCCACCCCGGCGAAGGCCGGGGCCCAAGTGGAACGTCCCCGGTAATGAAGCACCGCCCCTCGTTACAACCGTCCCCCAACTGGGCCCCGGCCTTCGCCGGGGTGGTGCTGGACGACAGACAGGACATCCGAGCATGAATCCCGCCCCCACCCCCATCCGCGCAAAATCGCTCGCCCCCATCCCCCACGGCTTCCTCACCCGCACCGGCGGAGTCTCGACCGGCGC
>NZ_JPDP02000052.1:0-51537 GCF_000732685.2 Sphingomonas sp. STIS6.2 | reverse complement strand
TCATCCTGACGAAAGTCAGGATCCAGAGCCACAGGTTTCCGCGTTTGCGGCTCTGGATGCTGGGTCGAGCCCAGCATGACGGAAGAGAGATTTATGACCAACCAGTTCGACCTCACCGACGACCAGCGCGAGATCCAGGAGCTCGCGCGCCGCTTCACCGCCGATCGCATCACGCCGCATGCGGCCGAGTGGGACGAGAAGCACATCTTCCCGCGCGACACGATCAAAGCGGCGGCCGAGCTCGGTTTCGCGGCGATCTATGTCAGCGAGGAGAGCGGCGGGATCGCGCTCGGGCGCCTCGAAGCCGCGCTGATCATGGAGGCGATGTCGTACGGGTGTCCGTCGACGAGCGCGTTCATCAGCATCCACAACATGGCGGCATGGATGATCGACCGGTTCGGCTCGGCTGCGGTGAAGGACAAGTATCTTCCCGATCTGGTGACGATGGACCGGCTGGCGAGCTATTGCCTGACCGAGCCGGGCTCGGGGTCGGACGCCGCAGCGCTCAAGACGCGCGCGGTGCGCGACGGTGACGACTGGATCGTGACCGGATCGAAGCAGTTCATCTCGGGCGCGGGCGAGAACGAGGTGTATGTCACCATGGTCCGCACCGGTGAGGAGGGGCCCAAGGGTATTTCCTGCCTGGTGATCGAGAAGGACATGCCCGGCGTGTCGTTCGGTGCGAACGAGAAGAAGCTCGGCTGGCATTCGCAGCCGACGCGGCAGGTGATTTTCGACGGCGTCCGTGTGCCGGGCGCCAACATGGTCGGCGGCGAGGGCGAGGGCTTCCGGATCGCGATGATGGGGCTCGACGGCGGGCGGCTGAACATCGGTGCGTGCTCGCTGGGGGGTGCGCAGCGGTGTCTCGACGAGGCGATCGCCTATACGCGCGACCGCAAGCAGTTCGGCAAGCCGATCGCGGACTTCCAGAACACGCAGTTCATGCTGGCGGACATGGCGACCGAACTGGAAGCGGCCCGCGCGCTGCTGTACATGGCGGCGGCCAAGGTCACGGCGAACGCGCCCGACAAGACCAAGTTCGCGGCGATGGCGAAGCGGCTTGCGACGGACACCGGCTCGTCGGTGGTCGACCGCGCGTTGCAGTTGCATGGCGGCTACGGGTATCTGCAGGATTACCCGATCGAACGCTTCTGGCGCGACCTGCGCGTGCATTCGATCCTCGAGGGTACCAACCAGGTGATGCGCATGATCGTCGGTCGCGAGCTGACCCGGCAATGATGACTATGGCCACCAACTGCCGAATAGCAGCCACCCCGGCGGAGGCCGGGGTCCAGGTGGGGGACGCGAATCGGCTTGGTGACATCCTCTGTTACATCGACCTTTCCAACTGGACCCCGGCCTTCGCCGGGGAGGTGATCTATGAATGACCTGATCACGACCGTCGAAGGCCCGATCGGGCGTATTCGGCTGAACCGGGCCAAGGCGTTGCACGCGCTCAATCTGGCGATGTGCGAAGGCGTGCTGGAGGCGCTCGAGGCGTGGCGCGGGGATGCGTCGGTTGAGGCGATCGTGGTGGATCATGCCGAGGGGCGCGGGTTCTGCGCCGGGGGCGATATCCGGATGCTCGCCGCGTCGGGCGCCGGCGACGGCGTCGCGGCGCGCGCGTTCTTCCATGCCGAGTATCGGATGAACCACCGGCTGTTCGTCTATGCCAAGCCGATCGTCGTGTTCATGGACGGGATCACGATGGGCGGCGGCGTCGGGCTCGCTTTGCCGTGTGCGTACCGGGTGGCGACCGAGAACACGAAGTTCGCGATGCCCGAGACCGGGATCGGGCTGTTCCCCGATGTCGGCGGCGGCTGGTATCTGTCGCGGCTGCCCGGGCGGATCGGACAGTATCTCGCGCTGACCGGGCACCGGCTCGATGGCGCGGAGTGTGTCGCGCTGGGGCTGGCGACGCATTATCTGCCGGGCGACGCGCTCGACAACGCCAAGGCGCGGATCGCGGAGAGGCCGCAGGATATTGCTGGCGTTCTGAACGCGTTGTCGACCGAGGCACCCGAAGCGGCGATCCTTGCGCGCAAGGACGATATCGACCGGCTGTTCGCGTCCGATGTGCTCGAGGAGATCTATGCCGCGCTCGACGCCGATGGTGGTGAGTGGGCCGCGAAGACGCTTGCGACGCTCAAGACCAAGTCGCCGCAGACGATGAAGGTCTCGCTCCGGCTGCTTCACGAGGGCGCGGCGATGGCGAGTTTCGCGGACGAGATGAAACAGGAATATGCGGTCGGCGCGCATGTCGTGCAGCGGCATGACTTCATCGAGGGCGTGCGCGCGGTGATCGTCGACAAGGACAATGCGCCGCGCTGGGATCCGGCGACGCCCGAGGCGGTGAGCGATCATGTGATCGACCAGATCTTCGCGCCGTTGCCCGAGGCCGAGGCGTGGACGCCGGGTTGAACATAGAGCACGTCACCCCAGCGTTCGCTGAGGTGACGGAACAGGAGACTGAGATGGCCGATTACGAAACGATCCTCGTCGAGCAGCGCGGTGCGGTGACGCTCGTCACGCTCAACCGCCCGCAGGCGCTCAACGCGCTCAATTCGCAGGTGCTCGCCGACCTGATCGCCGCGTTCGCCGCGTTCGATGCGGATCCGTCGCAGGGCTGCGCGGTGCTGACCGGCTCAGCCAAGGCGTTCGCGGCGGGCGCGGACATCAAGGAGATGCAGAGCCAGGGCTTTGCCGACATGTATGCGAGCAACTTCTTTGCCGGCTGGGAGCAGGTGACGCGGACGCGCAAGCCGATCATCGCCGCGGTCGCGGGCTATGCGCTGGGCGGCGGCTGCGAGGTCGCGATGATGTGCGACTTCATCCTCGCCGCCGACACCGCCAAGTTCGGCCAGCCCGAGATCAAGCTCGCCGTCTCCCCCGGCATGGGCGGATCGCAGCGCCTGACGCACGCGGTCGGCAAGGCCAAGGCGATGGAGATGGTGCTGACCGGGCGGATGATGGATGCGGTCGAGGCCGAGCGCGCAGGGCTGGTCTCGCGGATCATCGCCGCCGACGAGCTGGTCGAGGAAGCGGTGAGGACCGCCGCGACGATCGCCGCGATGGCGCCGCTCGCGGTGCTGGCGAACAAGGAAATGGTCAACGCGGCGTTCGAGACGGGGCTCGCGATGGGCGTGCAGTTCGAGCGGCGGCTGTTCCACGGGCTGTTCGGCACCGCGGACCAGAGCGAAGGCATGGCCGCATTCGTCGAGAAGCGCGCGGGGCAGTGGACGGGCAAGTAGCGGACGCCGCGCTGCCCGCTCGTCATCGTCGCTGCCCGTCATCCTGACGGAAGTCAGGATCCAGGGTTACTGGCGGTGTCGTTCCTGGCTCTGGATCCTGACTTTCGTCAGGATGACGGAGTTGGGGCGTGCGGGACGTAGTCGCGAATGGCGGGGTTGGTGCGCGAGCGGCACAGTCGCCGCGGCAGATTTAGGAGAGAGAACATGGCACGCATCGGATTCATCGGGCTCGGCAACATGGGCGGCGGGATGGCCGCCAACCTCGCGAAGAACGGCCACGACGTCCACGCGTTCGACCTGAGCGCCGACGCGCTGGCCAAGGCGAAGGCCGCGGGCTGCCTGCCCGTCGCCTCCGCGGCCGAAGCCGCCGACGGGGCGGAGGCGATTGTGACGATGCTGCCCGCGGGCAAGCACGTCGCCGAGGTGTATGACGCGCTGTTCGGTGTCGCGGGCCCAACCGCGATCCTGATCGACTGTTCGACGATCGATGTCGCCACCGCAAAACAGGTCGCCGACGCCGCGCAGGCGAAGGGGCTCGCCGCGGTCGACGCGCCGGTCTCCGGCGGGATCGGCGCGGCCAATGCGGGCACGCTCACCTTCATGGTCGGCGGTTCGGCGGCGGCGTTCGAGCGCGCCGAGCCGATTCTCGCGGCGATGGGCAAGGCGGTGATCCATGCCGGCGCGAACGGCGCAGGGCAGGCGGCGAAGATCTGCAACAACATGATCCTCGGCGCGACGATGATCGCGACCTGCGAGGCGTTCGTGCTCGCGGACAAGCTCGGGCTCGACGCACAGGCCTTTTACGACATCGCCAGCGTCTCGTCGGGGCAGAGCTGGTCGATGACGAGCTATGCGCCGCTCCCGGGGATCGGCCCCGACACCCCCGCCGACCATGATTATCAGGGCGGGTTCGCCGCCGCCTTGATGCTCAAGGACCTGCGGCTCGCGATGGCGGCGGCGCAGGATGTCGGCGCCGACACGCCGATGGGCGCGAAGGCGGCCGAGCGCTACGAGGCGTTCGCCGAGGCCGGGCAGGGCGGGCTCGACTTCTCCGCGATCATCCGCACGTTGCAGGGCAAGGCCTAGCCCGGCGTGCGGCGGACCGGCGGGAGCGCGTTGCAGATGTCCGCACCGCCCGCCGGCACCGTGAAGAAGGGCGGGATCCGGTTCTCGCGCCCCGCGATCCAGGCGATGAAGCGCGGGTTCGCCGTCGCGCGGTACTGGAAGTGCGGGCGGGTGGCGGCGGGAAGGTCGCTCGCCAGCCGTGCCGAGACGATCGGGCTGCGCTCGGCAGGCGTGGCGTAGAAGCCGAGATCCCCCGTACCGCGCGGCAGCGACGACAGCCACTCGATCCCGTCGACCACCCGCCCGACGACCGCGATGTTGCGGTCGAGCGCGCGCGGCGCATGGCCGATGACGGTGTAGAGCTCGGCGCCGCTGCCGACGCTCGGCGCCAGATCACGCGCGACGCCGACCATCCCGTAGCAATGCGGCAGCCATTGCCGCGTGCCCGACCCAGCGAGCGGCCAGCCATCCGCGCTGTAGCCCGCCCATTCGGCATAGGGATCGCGCTTGGCGAGCCGCGCGACCGCGGTCGGCCCGGCCATGTCATATTCGGCGGCGATCCCGTCCGCGACGCCGGGGACGAGCGGTTTCTTCTCAGTCGCATCGCCCCATTGCGCGACATAATTGTCCTGCACGCGGTACACGCTTGTCGCGCTGTCCCACCAGCGCGCGCGGGCGAGCGCGCGGATATTGGCGACATGCGCTGGCGCATAGGCGGGCGCGAGGCGAAGCGTGAAGCCATGCCCGTTCGCCAGCGTGAAGACGAGGATCTCGTCATCGGGCACCGCGACCCAGTCCGACGCGACCGGATCGGACGGCAGCGGCGCCGGCACCGGCGTGGCTTGGGCGAGGGCGGCGGCGAGAAGGGCGGTGATCATCGCTGTGAGACTGCCCGAGTGCCGCCCCGCACGCAATCGCTTGCGCCGCAGCCAAACCCGCTCTAGCAGGCGCGTTCCAGAGCAATGCGGAGCGGTGGCCGAGTGGTCGAAGGCGCTCGCCTGGAAAGTGAGTATACGTCAAAAGCGTATCGAGGGTTCGAATCCCTCCCGCTCCGCCACACCCCTTGGATCTAAGCCCAAAGTTGCGATCAAGTCGTCGGGTTCGCATAACCGTTCCCCGAAAGCGCGCGCGCTTGAAGCCGACCGTCGCTGCACGATTTCCGCGGGTATCGCTGGCCGTGGTTTATGTCGCGTTAGGCCGCGCCCCTGTATTGCGTACGGCCTATGCTCAGAGTTGACAGGTAAAAACGGTGGAAATCCGCCCGTCCGCTTTCGGGCGGCGATTGCCGCGAACAGCCGTTCGTTCAGACGATGGGCTACGGGTTTAGTCGTCTGACCCTTCCCCAGATCGGACGTCTTTTCAAATGTAGTAAATACGGGATCAATCAATAGCTTACTGTAATCAAAATCGTATCATTATAGGCTCCGGGGCGTGGCGAGAGCCTGGCGGGGACTCTTCCGTAAATCTGGTAGGTCGAACTCCCGCCAAGCAACGGGATGATATCGAAGGACCGCACGGTGAAGCTCCCGCCCGACCCGTCGCCCCAGATCTGCGTTCGTGCCGGATCCGCATAAAGCTGATAGGGCAAGGTCGCCGTTCCAGAGATCATGCGTCGCGCCGTATAGCTGCCATCTCGTCCCGGGCTGAGCGCGATCGTGTACCCGCCGAGACCGGAGAGTATGAAGCAGTTGATCGTGATCGTGCCCGTCGCGTCGTCCGCCGACGTGGCGGACCCGTCATAGTTCCCGAACGCGACCCCGCTGGCCGATATCGAGCATCCCGCATCCGCGGCAGCCGGTATCGCGAGGCAGAAGAGCGCGAACAGCACGCGGGCGATCACGGGGCTGTCTCGACACAGGAAAACGGGCCAAGCCGCGCGAGACCCCGCTCCCGTGCAGCGACGGACAGTCCAACACGGCAGCGTGTGCCGTCGGGGCGCGCGACGTTCAGGACGGTGTGCTGGTCGAGCCCCTCGACGAAGGTCTCCCCGTCAAAGCCCAGGGGAAACGTCGCCCCGGACGCTTCCAGCGTGACGGTGCTTCCCGGTGGAAGTGGTCTGCCGCTTGCCTCGACCAGGACCAGCACTGCGCCATTTGGTCGTTTGATCGGAAACCTGAGCACGACGCCTGCCCGATCCTGTGGCCGGACATCGCGTTCCCCGGTTGCGATCACGGCATCGGGCGGCAGATCGGTCGGCTCGATGGCGAGGTGATTGACCTGGAACGACCGCAGGTCCGTAACCATCAGCTTGCCCGACCGGCCGGTTCGGCCGGCGACCCTGTTTTCGTGTAGCACCCGAACACCTGCCAACCCTTGCGTGTCGACAATCGCGAAACTGTCGTTGATCGTATTCGACAGAAATACCGAGCCATCGATTGCGGACACGGACCCGCGCGCCTGGGCACGGATCGTCGTTGCACCGTTGGTCCGATCGATCCCGGCGGCCAGCCATCCGATGCGGGACCGATGTTGGACTTCGACAAACTGGCTGTCGATCGCGCCGCGCCCGATCGCCGCCTGATAGCCCCATGAATCGGCCTCGCTCGTGCCGCGCGCCGCCTGCAGCTGGCTTTGCCAGCGGCCGCCTTGCATCTGCCGATCAACACTCGCCTGACTGCGCCGTCCGAAGGGAAGCGACAGGCCGAACATGATGCTGCGGCCGCCGCGTGCGGTGGTGTCGTGCGAGCCGTTCGCATAGATCGATACCGGTCCCCGCTGCACGCTGTAGGTGACGGACGCCAGACGGACCGCGGAGCCGCGGCCAAACATCGCCGGCGCGCCCTTCAGCCTTTCCCAGGCGACGTCGCCTGCCTGATCGAGTGCGGTATAGCCGAGGGACATCGTACCGGCCGGACCCATTGCAAGCGCAATGCTGGCGTCGGTCTGCTGGCGAATGGCAGGATAGCCATCGCTTGCCGCGATGTCGCGAAAGTCCTTCGTCGCAAATCCGTGGGACAGCCTGAGCGACACCAGTGAGTCGCGGTGTTCGATTTGCGCGACGCAGCGCACGCCGTTCCCGTCCCGCCCGCTGCTGGCCGCGCAATCACCCGTGGCGATTGCCAAATTGGCCAGGTTTACCGACACACCCGACCCGACGAGCGCCGCGCTGCGGGTTGCTTCGGCATAGAGCGCCGCCGTCAGCCGTGGCGATACGCCCCAGCGGTAGCTGCCGCTTGCCGCAAGCTGTCCGTAGGCGTTGCTCTGGCTCCCGAATTGGTGCCGGATAACGCCAGCCTGGACAGCGAACGTGTGCAACCCGGGTGCCAGCAGAGCATTGCTCGCATAATAGGCCACCGTCGTCCTGACGGATTGTCCCAGCGAATTCTGGAGGTTCAGCGAGACTTTGCCGCTGCCCGTCTGCACCGGGACGTTGCGGATCTCGAAGGGACCAGCGCCGATAGGCAGGGATACCGCGGATGCGTCGTTCACAAGGATGTCGGCGATGGTGGGGACGACCGCGTTTCCACGAAAATCCGGCAGCGGCATCGTGATCAGGTCGGGTCGCAGCGCGAAGTCCGAACCGAATTGGATGCCGCCGAGCCGGATCGCCCGTTGCGAGTCCGCACCCGACGTGATGAAGTCGCCCAACCTGAGCCGCAGCAGGCGGTCGGGCAGCGAAACGGTGTAGGTGAAATCAAGCCTCGTCGCGCGATAGGTCGTCGTCGTCCCCGAACGGAATGCGGTCATCAAGGCCTGACCAGCCGCAACCCCATGGCCTGAAAAGACGCGGGCATCGAGGTACGCGGAAAAGGCCTGGCGACGAGCATCGCCGGTCACTGTCGTATCGTAGTTCAGCGTGGAACCGGTCCCGCTCTCCACCGCTCCGGCCATGGCAGGATCGGCAGTGGCCGAGATCGTCGTTCTCACCAGACGCGCCTCGGAAGCGGTCACGTAGAGTCGGCCTGTAGCCTGGTCGACGTGCCAGCGAAAATCACGGTCGGCGACGATGTCCGCAAGTTCATCGCCGGGCGTGGTGCGCGGGGCAAGGCCGAGTTCGACGAGTTCCTTGGGGGTTGCCGCCAGTCCGTCGCCGCGCAGAACAAACTCGCCGATTTTCCCAGTCGGGCGCCCATTGATCCAGACCTCCAGCAGCGTCGGTGCGGGAGCGGCCCCGGCATGGTCAGCGAGGCAGATCATCAAGAGAAATCGACAGGTCGATCGGAGGGCTTTGGCGCGCATCGCACGGTCCCGTCCCCGCTACCGCGCGAGGGCAACGGTGATGGGGCCCTTTCCGCCCTCCATCGTCAGTCGATAGCGGCCATCCACGGCGGCTTGGACGGGCATGTCCTGGACCGGAAGTTCCTGCGTCGCGCCAGCCAGCAGATAGGGTGAGCCACCGTTCTTGATGGCGATCGGCGCGCCGTTGGTGTCGCGCAGGACAACGTTGCGCAGCGTCTCATGACGCGCTCCCGGATTTTCGAGCACGAGCACCGTGTCACCGTCCCGGCGCGCCAGCCGAAATCGAACGCCGGGGTTCGCCGGAGCGACGGGCTCGACGAAGATCGGCATGGAAATGCGCAGGACCATGCGCACGGCACCGGGTTCGGACGCGCGCGGGATCTGATCGAGGACCAATCGGTACGTCAGTTCCTTGGACGCCGGCTTATGCCGCACGAGAACCCGGAAGACCTGGTTCGAATGGGGTGGGATCGTCACGATGCGGGGACTGACGACCACATCGTCGGCCGGTGTGAGGACATCGTCGGGCTGTTGCGTCCAGGCAAAGGGCCGGATCTGGACCACCGTTTCCTCAGCGCCATCGTTGCGAACCGTCAGGCTCGTCGCCTGCTGCGAGGCGGCAAGATTGAACGTGACCGGGCTCACCGACAGGGATTGTGCGTGAAGCGGGGCGATGCCCGTTGCCAGGACGACCCCGTATCCGGCCGCCATCGACCAGCGACGAAGCCTCTCGACGCGAATAACACTTCCCCGGGCCATCAGTAGGTGATCGTTGCGGTCAGAGTATCCGAATAGGCTCCGGGGACGGGCAATTGACCCGCTGCAAGGCGCCCATAAACGGTAATGGCCTGAGCGCCGCCGTTGCCGGTGCCCGAGACCGTGTCCGTACCGATCGTCGTGCCCCAGCTATTGGTACGCGCACTGTCGCGATAGACGGCATAGGCGAGCACATCGACGCTGGGGCCGTTCATGTACCGGTTCGTTACGGTCGCCCCCGTGCCCAAGCCTGCGCTGACGCCGATGGTGTAGGCGGTGGTATCCGTGCAGGTCGCGGTGATCGTCGAGGTCGCGTCGGTTTGGGCCCCGGTATAGGTTCCGAACGTCAGCGCGGTCGCCGAAATCTGGCAACTCGACACGACATTGGCCGTCACATTGAACGTCGTGTTCGCCGTCGATGCGCTTGCCGAGCCATTCGCCACAACCATGCATAGGGGAATGCTCAGAACGCGAGCCTGCGTTTTGAAAAAGGCTGTAGTGGTGTGAAGCGACGGCCGGCCTATGCGCAGTAACGCAATATGCCGGGCCAAGTTCTGCGTAATCATAAAACGGCGACCTTTCTCAGGCAATTATAGAATGCCCGCCAAAGGAAGGGCGTCAGCCTCAGGAAAACGTCACCATTTATATGCGGGGATCCATCACCGGTGGCCCTAACCAACTGCAGATTATTGCGAATTAGGGAGTTCTCTAGAGTCCGCATGGATTGAGGAGTCTGGGCGGTAATTCTTCACCTCATCGTACTGAAGGGCTTGTCCGCTTGAAAAGAGTGGCTGAGATTTACCGAGCATTTGTATGAATACGTGCACGCCGCGATCAACCCGAACGGCGCCGATTATCATTCTCGCAGCCGTTTGAACCGGCGGCTGCCTCCCACCGACTGCCCTAAATCGGACGCGCCGCTTTCTTCTCGATCACGGCGTCCATGAGGAAATATCCGCCGCCAAAAGCCGCCAGCGCGAACAGGGAAATGCTTGAAATCGGGGAGCGGGGGAGGTGGCAGCAATGGCCGGATTTGGGTCGAGTGTGTCAGTGTAGTGCAAGCAATGAATCAGACGCGCACCGTCCGCAGGTCTCAAACTTGACTTATGCGACCTTGCCGAACCCTTCACTGAAGCGCCACGTGCTTCGCCCCCTCCGCTTCGCGTCGTAAAGCGCAACGTCCGCGGATTTCAGGACTGTTTGTATGCTGTCGCCGTCGCCGGGATAAAGCGCGATGCCGATGCTGAAACTTAGGTACATCTGTCCTCCGTTGAAGTCGACAGCAGGCTGGACGCCATCGACGATGCGACCGCATGCCGCATCGATATCGGCGGTGCTGCCGATGTCGGGTAAGAGTATGGCAAACTCGTCACCGCCGAGCCGCGCGACATGGCTCAACTCTCCAACGGCTGCGCGCAGACGCTCTCCTGCCGCGACGAGGAGCGCATCGCCAGCATCGTGGCCAAATGTGTCGTTGACGACCTTGAAATGGTCAAGATCGATCAGGAGCAAGGCAAACCGGGACTTTTGACGATCGGACAGTTCGATGAGATTGCGCATGTGTCGTGTGAACTGTCGACGATTGGCGAGGGAGGTAAGTCCGTCGAAATAGGCCAGATATTCGAGCTCGTCATGAGCTTTGCGTAGCGCCGCATCGCTCCGCCAGTTTGCTCGCACGCTTGCGAAGATATAACTGATGCAAAGACCCGACGCGATTGTCGACGTGAGAGTAGTAAAATAGCTTGCTGGTTCGACCAGCCAAGGCAGCGCGAGCATCGCGCTGGCGGGAACACCAACCTTGAACGCCACGATCGACGGAGCGCGGAAGGCAAAGGCTTGGGCGTGGATCAGCTGCGAGATCAGCATGACGATAACCGCCGAACCTATATCAGGTACCCTGCTCCACCACAGCAAAACCGGCAAGCTCGTCCACGCGATCGTCGTCATGAGTGCGGAGGCAATATAGTTGAGCCGCAGCGGCAGGCGCCCGCCATCCGGTCGCGCCAGCATGATACTGCATTGCCTGCACCACAGCTCCGCAAATCCGACAAAGCTGATCCAGAGTATCGCAGCGCGAGAACCCAGATGGGTGAGCAACAGCAAACTCGCCAAAGCCGCGATCACCAATCGCGGCAACAGCGTTTTCAGCCCGTCCAGCGCCGCCCCATCGAGCCGATGGTCTCCCAGCCGTTCCAGCCAACCACGCGATATCAGACCGCGGGGCATGATCACGTGTTCCCTGATGCCAGCACAGCCAGGATTGGGCGAATCCGGTCGCAGGGGCAGTGCGTAGTCCTGTGCCGCCGATCGTGATGGTAGGGAAAAGCGCCGACATGCATGCGCGCATTATAGGACAGCGTGAATCGATCGAGATAACGACACCGAAAAGTTCAGCGATCGGACCCAGTTCCCGGTCGCGGTCCTCGAAGTCGCAGACGTGGCTGAATTCCAAATCGAGCATTCCCGATACCCGGGCACGCTCGACGCGGCCGCGAAAGTCGGGATTGTCCATACAGGGCGCGATCCTGCTGAAGAAGTCGAGGCCGAGGCGGTCGTGATTGCCGGAGCCCGACAGGCGCCGCTCTGCCGCACCATAATATTCGGCCTTGCCATGGTCACCGATCCGGATTGCGCCAGAGGGCAAGGCGTCGATCGTTTCGCTTGGCAGCGCCTCGATCACCATCGCAGCTGGGGCTCGTTGAAATCGTGCAGCTCACGGGCGTCAACCATCATCGCTCCCCCACCGCTTCACGTTCGATGACAACCGCACCGACGATATGATCGACGACGATCCCGTCCGACGAGAAGGCAGCAACAGCCGCTCGAATGTTTCCCTATACCCGTCACCAAGGTTGATACGCGTTGCGAGAGAGGTGTCGTGGCGGCGGCCGACGATCCGGGACGTCGCGATTAAGGCGCAGGCTCATCAACGTCGACGTTTATTCACGTCGCCATTTACACGTTGAAAACTTCGCGTTCTTATCTTGAGCTTGCGTCACCATTGAAAGTGCCCAACAATGATCTTGGTCGTCGAGGACGAGACCGACGTCCGGGAGGAGTTGGTTGAAATGTTAGAATTGCGCTCGTTCGCGGTTAGCGGCGCAGCGTGTGTGGCCCTTGCGCTGGAGAGCTTGAAGCAAGGTTCCAGCCACGTAACCCTGTTGACGGACCTCCGCTTACGAGACGGCAGTGGCCTTGACCTGGTCCGCGCAATCCGAGCCGACCCTGACCTGCGGGCAAAGGTGAACACCATAATCCTGATGACAGGCCACACCGATCTGACCGAACAAATAGAGCATGAAACCAAGAAGAAGGATCTTCATGTCCTTTTCAAGCCAGTCGACTTAGAATTGCTCCTGTCACTGCTTACACAAGACGGGCGGGGTTGATGAATGACATCGTCAACCGCTTACGGCACGGCGGCGAGTTTCAGCTAGCCGCAGAGCCGCTACGGCAAATGACCGTCCAGGGATGGGCTCTGACGATCGTCCTTTTGGCCGTGGCCATCGGCGCGAGTTCCTTCCGCATTATTCTTGCGCCCGGGTTCGAAATGTATCTCGGCCCCCTTTTCTACCTTCTCGCATACAGGTTGGGCGGGCTGCGGCTAGCCATTCCCATGGTATTGCTAACGATGGCATCATCCTGGTTCTGGTGGGGCCATATCTTTACCATTGCGCTGGCGCTGGGACATGTAGTTTTCATCAATTGGACCCGCTTCGCTGGCTCTTCACTTGCCATCGCCACCGCCGTCTTTTTGCTTACCATCGGGACGGCGGCGGGGTTTCTATTCCTGCGCATCAACTACGATGCGTCGCTGACGATTTTCGCGCTGACGATGATCCGCAAGCTTCTCAACGATGTGTTGATGGCAGCGCTGGTCGATCTAGCGCTCTCGCTCTTCGTCGTGAACCTTCCAGCCGGTCGGGTCTCGCTGCGCCGCACGATCAGCCTCGCCCAGCTCTTGCCGGCATCCATTACACTCATCGTGCTCGCGTGCGCGCTCGTCATGTTTGTCAGCAGTGTCCGGCGCTTTCCGGAAGAATTCAAATCCTTCATGGCCGAAACCGCGCTTCTGGCTGAGGTGCGGATCGGTCGCGGGCTCGTGACCGGAAATCGGTTCTTGGGCGTGGCAAAAACAAACAATACTGGAAGGCACGCCCAAAGACTGCTTATCTCAGACAAAGAAAGCAGTCTGCGAACCGCACAAGCGATGCAGCTTTTCGGCTGCAAACGGATCGATGACGGATTGAATGTGACGGGGCCGAACGACCGCAATACGTTCGCCTACTGGGTTACCGCGTGTCAGCTCGGCCGTTACACTCTTCCTGACCGCAAATATTTCTATCTCTACTCAATCCGACCAGCTGCCGAGAGTGCCTATCGCGTTGTGCTTCTAGAGATGCTCGGCCTGGGCGTCATTCTCGTCGTGTCGATCTTGCTGCAGCTGCTCATCACGCGCGCCCTGCGTCGTTCGCTGCAGGCCTGGAAGGAAGTCGCGGAAGGGTTCGGCCAGCCTGGCCTTTCGCTGCCTCAAAAGCTTACGTTCAACGAGTTCGACCGCCCGATCGCAGCTATCGTCACCGCGAACAACAGCTTTGCCGAGTTGGTGCAAGAGCGCTTGCGAATTGCCCGGGCATTCATCGAACTCAAGAAGGAAATGGACCTGAGCCTTGCGGCGGATATCCGCTTCGACGCTGCCACGGGCACCCTTGCTTTTCTGGACATGAACATCGAACGGGTTGCACAGGAGCGGTCCGAAGCGATCCATACCAATGATTGTCTAGCTTTTGCGGACATCTGCGATGATGCCGAGGCGTTTGTCGAGTTTCGGCTCGCAGACCAGGAATCTAGTGATTGGTATCTATTCGTCGGTCGCGACCTCCTGGCTCCCGGCCATTGGCGTTCGGGGTGGTTGGTGCGCCTCCGGCAGTCGAAGCTGGCGCAGAATCGGATGCTCCAGCAGGCGCGTCTCGTTGAGCTCGGGGGCATGGCCTCAGCCCTGAGTCATGAACTCAAACAACCTCTCTTCACCATCTCGCTCTCTGCCGAGAATGGCCGATTGTTGCTCGATCAGGCGAGTCCCGATGGCGCGGCGCGTGCTCGCGACAAGTTTGATCGGATCAGCGAACAGGTAAACCGCGCACGCGATATCATTGCGCGCATTTCGCGCTACGCTCGGATCGAGAATGACAGCCCCGAACCGCTTGACCTGGGCGACGTCGTCAGCACAACCTTGTCCTTCATGCGGCCGCTGCTGATCCAGCACGATGTCGGCGTGAAAATGACGTTGCCAGACGGGCCACCGGTTCTGCTCCTTGCTCCGCGCGTCGGCCTCGAGCAGGTGCTCGTCAACGCCATTCAGAACGCGGTCGACTCCATCGCAACGCGACGCGAAGCCGAGGACGCCAGTCTGACCGGTGCCGTCGAACTGGAGGTAACTGTCTCAGAGAGCGGCGTCCGCATCAGTATTGTGGACAATGGCGCCGGGCTGTCTTTGAGTCATCCGGACCGGGCATTCGATGCCTTCATGACCACCAAGGAGACGGATCGCGGGACAGGTCTTGGCCTCTATATCTCCCGGCAGATCGTCATGGAAATCGGCGGAAAGATCAGCATCAGATCGCGCGAAGCTCCGGAGCGAGGCGCGATCCTGACCATCGATTTTCCCGATTTTGTAGCTATTTAGCCTATCAGGGTTTCCATTGGAGACGGTGGATCGAACCTGACCGCCGCGCTGCTGACGTTGAGCCTGACCAAATGGCGGTTCTTCTCTCATAGCGTACGTTCCGCGGCTGTTAGTTGCGGTAGAATCGCACAGCAGGACTCGATTTGGCGTTCGCGGAGCCGGGTTGCGCGCCACCGCAATTCTCGGCGAGCGTCCGAAACTGCCGATTTCCGTCGAGACGGGCCTACTTTGATGCAGTCTCGGCCTTCGGCTCCCACAACTCTATCTTGGTCCCGTCCGGATCAACGATCCACGCAAATTTCCCGATTGCGTCGGTGTCATCCCTCTTAAGTATCGCAACGCCCTTTACTTTCAGGCGATCAACGAACGCGTCCAAGTCATCTACCGCGAAATTCAGCATGAACTCGCGCTTTGAGGGTTCCATGTAGTTGGATCCCTCCTGAAATACATTCAGAGTGAGAACTGGCGGGTGATCTGGCGCGTCATAGTGCAGAGCGACTCCGCCCCACGCCTCAACTTTGATGCCGAGAACATCGCGATACCACGCCATGAGGGCTTTCGGCGCTTTGCTCTTGAAGAAGATGCCACCGACGCCGGTAATTCTGCCGATCGGTTCTGCGGAAATAGTCATGGGCATCAATGCGGACAAGACGGCAACGACTGATAGTAGCCTGCGGATAGTCGGCACAGCATTAGCTCCCCCCCATCGTTGCTGGCACGATGTTATCGGCGTGCGGATCGCCTGGCAACTTTATTTCCGATCGGCCATTCTCTTTGCAGAAAGCGGCAGTCTCGCAATATCGGTTATTGCCACGGGCCTTCCCGTAAGCGGACGGCCAGCAATCCTTCCCATCATGACGTTCATGGTCGAACACCGGACAACGAAAGCGGTCCGCGCGGAGATGAACGAATGACTGACGTTGGGGAGCGGGGAAGTCCGCGTGAATGGCCGAATTTGGGGTCGTGTATCCAATCGGCCCATCAAGTCTTGACCTCGGACATGGCTCGATCATCCGGGCTGCGTAAGATGCCCTCTTTTAGCATTTTCGCGACGACCTTCGCGATCTCATCTGGTGTCTCGTCTTCGCTCCAGACGCCGTAGCGAAGTCCGAGGAATACGTTCATTCCCATGATCGCCCAACCATGGACCTCGCTGACGTCGCCCTTGACCTCGCCGCGGTCCGCGGCCTTTCGCAGGCGACGCGTGATCCGGTCCGCCGTAGTCGTATAATGGAGGCGAAAGCTCTCTGGATCGACGAATTCGGACTCGTCGATGATCCGGTAGATTTCCTTGTGGTCACGGACGAAGCTGATGAATTCGCGAAGCCCCGCCTGCTCGGCCGCGATCTGATCGGGTGCGGACAGGATCGCCGGGGCGACATGATCGCGAACCTGGTCGGACATGTCGCGGACGAGCGCGCGGAACACCGCGTCCTTTGAGTCGAAATAGGTGTAGAAGCTGCCAAGCGCGACCCCGGCGCGGCGCGTGATGTCGCTGATCGATGCCTGGTGGAATCCGTTGTCGCCGAACTCGATCGCCGCGGCGTCCAGGATCGCGCGCATCGTCCGGCGGCCACGATCGGTACGCGGAACCTTGGCTTCGCCGATGCCCGCGGCCCCTGCCGGCGTCGTCTCCTGCGCCTTCGCCATTCTCGTCTGCCTTCGATACACAAGTTGAATACTGGTTCAGGTTTCAGTATAGACTGAAACCAAGGCGCACAACCCGGATCATACCGGGCGCATCACGCGGGCGCCGCAGGAGGGGATGACACCGTGGCACAGCCGAAATCCGTCATGATCTTGTTGAACGCCGGTGTCGCACTCGGCGCGTTGCTGGCGGGATCCGCGTCTGCGCAGACGCAACCCGCCGCGCCGGCAGCAGACGCGGCTCAGGCCGGGCCCGTCATTGAGGAGGCCGGGATCGATGGCGATATCGTCGTCACCGCACGCCGCCGCGAGGAACGGCTGCTCGACGTGCCGATCGCGATCACCGCGTTCACGGGCGCGCAGCTCGAGGCGTCGGGCGCACTCGACGTCACCGATCTCGCCGCTGTCACGCCGAACGTCACGCTCGAGACGTCGCGCGGCACCAATTCGACGCTCACCGCCTTCATCCGCGGCGTCGGCCAGCAGGATCCCGTCGCCGGGTTCGAGGCGGGCGTCGGCATCTATCTCGACGACGTCTATCTCAACCGACCACAGGCGGCGGTGCTCGACATTTACGACGTCGAGCGGATCGAGGTGCTGCGCGGTCCGCAGGGCACGCTCTATGGCCGCAATACGATCGGCGGCGCGGTGAAATACGTGACCCGCCGGATCGGCGCCGACCCGACGCTGAGCATTCGCGCAACCTATGGCACCTATGACCAGGCGGACGGTGTCATCAGCGCGAGTACGCCGATCGGCGATACGGGGTTCAGGATCGGCGGTGCGGTCGCGCGACTGAGCCGGGGCGGGTTCGGCACGAACCTCACCACGGGGCAGGACAATTACAACAAGGATTTCTGGGGTGCGCGCGGCACGCTGCAATATGAGGCGGGCGACAGCGCGTTCTTCCGCCTGTCGGGGGATTATACGAAGGATGACGGCAACCCGCGCGGCGGGCATCGGCTGATCCCGGGGCTGGTGTCGCGCACGCCGGTGCTGTCCGACGTGTTCGACAGCCGCGGGGGACTGGTCGCACCGAAACAATCGGTCGAGGCCTATGGCGGGTCGCTCTTCGCTGAACTCAAGCCCGCCGCATATCTGACCCTGCGCAGCATCACCGGCTATCGCAAGGACGACAGCGCGACGCCGATCGATTTCGACGCGCTGCCCGCCGTCGATGTCGACGTCCCCGCCTTCTACAATAACGAGCAGTTTAGCCAGGAGGTGCAGCTGCTGGTCGATGCCGGACCCTTCAACATGCTGGCGGGGCTCTATTATCTCGATGCCAAGGCGCGCACCGTGTTCGACGTGCGGCTGCCGGGGACGGTCACCGCGCTGACCTTCGGGAATGTGCGGACCAATACGGTGGCGGTCTTTGGTGATGCCACGCTCGACGTGACGCCGATGCTCAGCCTTTCGGTCGGCGGGCGCTATACCTGGGACGATCGCATGTCGCAGATCCAACGCAACGTGTATCTGGGCGCTTCCCCCTTCTTCGGCGGCACGAGCGCGCCGATCGCGCGACAGACCGACTTCCGCGGAACCGCGAGCTTTGCCAAGTTCACCCCGCGCGCGTCCGTCAGCTTCAAGCCCGATGCGAACAACACGCTCTATGCGAGCTGGTCGAAGGGGTTCAAGGGCGGCGGGTTCGACCCGCGCGGCGTCGGCACCGCGGCACCCGACCTCAACGGCAACGGCATCACCGGTGCCGGTGGCGACCGGCAGGATATCTACAACTTCCTGTCGTTCGAGCCCGAGAGCGTCGAAAGTTTCGAAGCTGGATACAAGGCGTCACTGTTCGATCGGCGGCTGACGCTGGCGATTGCGGGGTTCCATTCGAAATATACCGACGTCCAGGTGCCCGGATCGGTCGGTGCCACCGTCGGCGGCATCCAGACCTTTATCGGCATCACGACCAATGCGGGCCGCGCCCGGATCAACGGTGTCGAAGGCGAGGCCAATCTGACGGTCGCGGAGGGCATTGCGGGTGCGGGCGACCGCGTCAACCTGTCGGGAACGATCGGCTATCTCGATGCCAAATACACGCGCTTCATCGATTCCCGCGGGATCAATGTGGCCGCCAATCGCAAGTTCCAGAACACGCCCGACCTGACCGCGAGCGGGACGCTCGCCTATCATGTCCCGGTCGGATCCGCGGGCGCGATCGACGCGAGCACGACGCTGTCCTATCGCAGCGATTCACAGCAGTTCGAACTGCGCACGCCGCTGCTCGACCAGCCCGCCTATGCGCTGCTCGACGCGAACCTCGTCTATACGATCGACGCGCGCTTCTCGATCGGGGTGCACGGCAAGAACCTGACGAACAAGCGCTATGTCGTGTCGGGCTACAACTTCCTGCTGCAGAACCCCGATACCGGCGACTATCTGCGGACGGCGGCGGGCGCGTTGCGGCCATCGCTCGGCAGCGACGGCGTGCTGACCGCCTATTATGGCAACCCGCGTCAGGTCTTTGCGACCCTCACCGCGAAATTCTGATGGAGCGCAACCGGGGGGCGGGTGATCGCCCTGCGTTTGCTGGAGCAATATATGGCGAGTGATATCCCGGCGACCCCGCGCGAGGGCCGCCGCTACCGCGTGACGGCGCTCGTCATGCTGTTGCTGGTCTACACGTTCAACTTCGTCGACCGGCAGATCCTTGGCATCCTCGCGCCGACGATCAAGGCGGACCTGGCATTGACCGACACGCAATTGGGCTTGCTCGGCGGGCTGGCGTTTGCGTTGCTCTATTCGACGCTTGCGATCCCGCTGGCGTGGCTGGCCGACCGGACGAGCCGCACCTGGGTTATCACGCTCTCGCTCGCTGTGTGGAGCGCGTTCACTGCCCTGTGCGGTGTGGCCAGCAATTTTGCGCAGCTCTTCGCGTTCCGGATCGGCGTGGGGGTTGGCGAGGCGGGGGGCGTCGCGCCGTCCTATGCCGTGATCGCAGACACGTTCGCGCCCGACCGCCGTGCGCGCGCGCTGGCGGTCTATTCGCTCGGCATCCCGCTCGGGTCGGCAGCCGGCGTGATGCTCGGCGGCTATATAGCGACGTCGATCGACTGGCGGACCGCGTTCATCGTGGTCGGTGTCGCAGGGCTGGTGCTCGCGCCGGTGTTTCGGCTGTGCGTGCGCGAGCCGGTTCGTAGGTCCGATACGTGCGACCGCGAGCCCGTCCGCCGCGTGTTCGGCATTCTCGTGCGCAAGCCGAGCTTCTGGCTGCTCGCGTTCGGCGCCTCGGCGAGCTCGATGCTTGGCTATGGCCTGGCCTTCTGGCTGCCGTCGTTGATGCAGCGGAGCTTCGGGCTCGACCTGATCGAGACCGCGCAATTCTATGGCGGCGTGCTGTTGCTGGGGGGTGTTGCCGGCGTTCTGCTCGGCGGCGTGCTCGGCGACCGGCTGGGTGCGCGCGATCGGCGGATGTACGCGCGCGTCCCCGCGATCGCGTTCGTCATCGCGGTGCCGCTGTTTGCCGCAGGAATCCTGTCGTCCTCGGTGACGGCGGCGTTCGTCTTCTTCCTCGTGCCCCAGGCGCTCGCCTATGTCTGGCTCGCGCCCGTCATCACGGCGATCCAGCATCTGGTACCCGGGCATATGCGCGCCACCGCATCGGCGACGTTCCTGCTGATCAACAACCTCATCGGTCTTGGCGGCGGCAGTTTTGCGCTTGGCGCACTGTCGGACGGTCTCGTCGCGCATTATCGCGACGAAGCGCTGCGCTATGCGATGCTCATGGGGCTCGTGCTGTATCTGGTGGCCGCGTTGCTGATGTGGCTGGCGTCGACACCGCTCCGTCAGGACTGGGTCGATCAATCGACTTAAGACGCCAACACCGACAGCCGGATGGCGCCAGCCGGGACTGTCTGGGCGTGTGCTCGCGGAATGCGGATAGCGGATTGTGAAGCTTTGATAGCGTCCAGTCGCTTGGAACAGGCACGAGAACGGCGGTACCGCTCGACGCCTGCCGCGAGCTCCGCCACTTTCATGTTAGATTTATGCTTACGCGGCGCCCCGTTGATGTGATCCTCGGTGAATTCGGCCTTGCCGCATCGCTCCGCTCCGTCTGACGAGCTGATTACCAATGCCGTGGCGTCCGGGGATCAGGTCTGACGCACAGGCGGGGCCATATTAACACATCCGTATGATAATGGCCGCTATTCAGGTCGTTATGGGGTTTTCAACGGCGATTCCGCCTGCGCAGCGTTGGTGCATCGGGCTACTACCAATAGCGGCGGCTATCGTCACGTGGCGGTTCGTCGATCGCAGTGTCGCCGCCATAGCGTCCGTTGCAGTGTGTCTCGGTTTCGCAGCAATGGCGTATTCGATTGCCCAGCATTGCCGGGTGTCGCGACTGATCCGGCATTTGCAGAATCTCGCCGGGACGTCTCCGACGGTCTCGCGTGGTGAAAGGCTGGCACAGAGCGTAGCGACCATCGCGGATCGACTGCAGGCTGTCGAGCATCGCACCAGTCATCGCCACGCGATTACCGGCTTGCCGACCCGCGAGCCGTTGATCGAGCGGGTGATGGCGGACGGGCGCGGCGTACTCGGTATCATCGGATTCATGGACTTCGATCGGCTGTGCGCGTTTGACCCGGCGCTGGGCGAACGCCTGCTGCTGACGATCGTCGACCGGCTGACGCGGATGTTGCCCGAAGAACGACTGATTGCGCATGTCGATCGCGCCAGCGTCGCGATCTGGTTCGGCCCGGATGTCGTCGAGGAAGCCGCGCAGACCGAACTGGATGTGCTGCGATACGCGCTGGGCGACGTGGTGATCGACGGCGACCGGGAAATCCTGCCCGAAATTCGCGTGCGCCAGGCCAGGATGCCGGCCGAGGGTGTGAACGCGCAGGCGATGTTGTCCCGCACGTTGGCGTCACTGACAGTACAGCCCGGTGCCGTGGTCGCGGTCGCCAGCCCTGTCCTCGATCTCGCAGCCCTGGCCAGCGAGCGGTATGCCCTAGAACAGGACCTTCGCCAGGCGATCGCGCGCGGCGAACTGGAAATGCGATACCAGCCGTTGATCGACGCCGGGGAAGGTCGGGTGTCGGGCGCGGAGTCGCTGATCCGCTGGTTTCATCCCACCCTCGGGCAGGTCTCGCCGTCGCGGTTCGTGCCGGTGATGGAGGCGATGGGGCTGGCGCATGAAATCGGGATGTGGACCCTCAACGCCGCTGCGCGGGAGGCGCGGTCATGGCAGGCACAGGGCCTGGACGCCCTGCGGGTCGCGGTGAACGTGTCGGGGCATCAGCTCGACCGCGACGACATGGCGGCACTGGTCGCACGCACGCTTGCGCGGCATTCGCTGGGGGCGGCTGCGCTGGAGATCGAATTGACCGAGAGTGTCGCGATGAGCGACGGTACGCGCGCCACTCAGCTGTTCGACGCGTTGCGGGCGGCTGGCGTGCGGATCGCGATCGACGATTTCGGCACCGGCTATTCCAGCTTCAGCACGCTGCGCACGCTGGCGTTCGACAAGATCAAGATCGACCGCGAATTCGTGACGAACGTCGATACGCTGCGCGACAGCCAAGCGATCTGCCAGAGCATCGTCGCGCTGGGGCGCGGGCTCGGCATCCGCGTGCTCGCCGAAGGGGTCGAGCGACGCGCAGAATATGAGTGGCTGTTGCGTCACGGCTGCACGCATTTCCAGGGCTATTATTTCTCGCCACCGCTGAAGGGCGCGGAGTTCGTCGCGTTCGCACGCGATTCCGCCGGGCTCGCGAAGTTGCTGGCCATCGACCCGTACGCGATGCGGGACCGGATCACCGAAAGGCTTACCGCATGAGTTTCTCTCTTCGACAGGTCGCGCGGACCGGCGCGCTGGCGCTCGCGCTTGCGATTACCGCCTGTTCGCATGGGCCCAAGGCGGGACCGCAACCGGCGCCTGCGCCGCAGACGACGCCGGCGAGCGAGATCGACGCAATCCTGCTATTGCTCGATCAGGGCGATAGTGGCGCAGCGAAGAAGCGGATCAACGCCGCGTTGAAGCGCGATCCGATGAATCCTTCGGTCCAGGTGCTGCGCGACTCGATCGACCGCGATCCGAAGGATCTGCTGGGGCCGACGAATTTCACCTATACCACGCGGGACGGCGACACGATGTCGGGACTGGCGCAGCGGTTCCTGGGCAATCGTCTGAAGGCGTATCAGCTCGCACGCTATAACGACATCGCCAAGCCTGCTGATCTGGTGGCTGGCCGGACGCTCCGTATTCCAGGCGAGCCCCCGCGCATCGAGGCGCCCCGGCGATCCGAGCCGCGACCCGTGCCGGCCGCTCCCACCCGCATGAAGCCTGTCGCGCCCAAGCCGGCGCCGGCGACGAAGCCGACTGCACCCACGGTCAATCGGGTCGCCGCGCGTCAGGCGCGCGCGACGGGGCTGGCGGCGCTCAATTCGGGGAATGTCGTGCGCGCGGTCGGCCTCTTGCGCCGCGCCGCTGCGCTCGATCCCGGCAACCCGGTCATCGCGCGCGACCTGACGCGTGCCGAGCGCATCGCCGCCACCGTGAAGGCGCGCAAGTGATGGCCGAGATGCTGGGACGCTACCGGATCGACGGTCGGCTGGGCGAGGGCGCGATGGCGGACGTGTTCCGCGCGTTCGATCCGGGGATCGGGCGCACCGTGGCGATCAAGGTGCTAAAGCCGGAATATGGTCGCGACCCCGAACTGGGCGAGCGCTTCCTGCGCGAGGCGCGCGCCGCGGGCGCGCTGAACCATCCCAATATCGCGACCGTCTACGATGTGGGCGAGGCGGACGGTGTCGCCTATATCGCGATGGAGCTGATCGAGGGGCAGCCGCTCGACACGCTGCTGCTGGCGCAAGGGCGACTCCCGTGTGAACGCGTCCTGGCGTTGGGTCAGCAACTCGCCTCGGCGCTCGACTATGCACACAGGGCGGGCGTCGTGCACCGCGACGTGAAGCCATCGAACATCCTGCTGTCGGCGGACGGCCGCACCGCCAAGCTGCTCGATTTCGGCGTCGCGCGGATCGGCGATATCGACGTGTCGGGCACCGAAGGACGCCTTGCGCGCACGCAGGTCGGCCAGATGATCGGAACGCCGCGCTATATGAGCCCGGAACAGGCGCTCGGCATCCCCGTCGACCAGCGGTCGGACCTCTTCTCGCTGGGCGTGGTGCTGTACGAGATGGTGACCGGCAAGGTTGCATTTCCCGGCATGGGGCTGGCGACGCTGGCCATCCAGATCGCGCAGGAGCGTGTCGAGCCGATCGCGCGCTCCGCCGCGGACTGCCCGCCGGGCCTGCGTTTTGTGATCGACAAGCTGCTGGCGAAGAAGCCCGAGCAGCGGTTCGCCGACGGCCATGCGGTGTACGAGGCGCTGACCCGCGAGATCGCGGCGACCGCCGAGGCAGCACCCGGCCGCCGTGGTCTGCCGCTGAAGATCAAGCTCCCGCTGGCGCTCGTCACAGTAACCGCGATCGCGCTGGTCGCGAGCGTCTCGTCGATCCTGGGGCGGCAGCAACGCACGCTTGAGCATATGGCGATCGTGTCGGGTCGCTCGATCGCGGCGTTCGTCACCGGCAACACCGCGGTGCTGGCGGCCGATAATGCGGGCCTCGCGCCCGAGCAGCAGGACTGGACCGCGCTGCAGGCCTTCGTCGCCTCGGCCTCGCGCGATCAGGAGATTCGCGACATGGTGGTCGCCGATACCGGCGGGATCGTCCGCGCGGCAGACGACGCGAAGCTGATCGGCACGCGCTATCGCCGCACCTTTGGCGAAGCGGCGATCGGCAGCGGCGCCGGCGTGACCGCGGCACCCGACCGGGGCAAGGGCGCAGGACTGCGGTTCGTCCGGCCGATCCGCTATGCCGGGGCCGAGTTCGGCACGGTCGACCTGGTGCTGCGCCGGACCGCGCTGGACGCCGCGATCGACAATGCGCGGATGCTGCTGACGGTGCTGTCGCTGGTGATCATGGGTGTGGTGCTGGTGATCGGCTATCTGAGCGGCGCTATGGTGGCCCGGCCGCTCGCCCGACTGCGCAAGGCGCTGGACGAGGCGGCGAAGTCCGATTTCGCCCTGCGCATATCGCATCGCCGCCGCGACGAATTCGGCGCCGCGTTCGACGCGTTCAATCGCGCCGCCGCCGCAGTCGAGCCGCATCTGGCGGGGACCGGCGCGCAGGCCGACATCGCGATGCGCGCTACCCGCGTCGTGCCGTCCGCTCGTCTGGCCGCCTGAGGATCCGTTCGATGTACATGCTCCAGCTTTTCGACCGAGACGACATGGTCCAGCCGCTCGATGCGCGGCTGATCCGCGAGGGTCTGCTCCGCATCGGTCGTGATACCGAGGCGGACTGGCCGATCGCCGACCCCGATTGCGCGCTGTCGCGGGCGCATTGTGAACTGCGCGTCGACGGCGATGGGCTGACACTGCGGGCGCTCGGCGCGAATGGCGTATTCGATGCCGATACCGGGCAACGGTTTCCCGATGCGGTCGACGTGGTGCTGCCGGTGCCGAGCGCGCTGAGGCTCGGCCGATTCAAGATGGTCGCGACGCAGGCCCCGCATGGCGACCTGGAAGTCGATGGCGCGCTGACCATGGTGCTGACGCCGCCGCTGGGATCGTCGGTGGAGGTGCCGAGCGACTGGGCCGATGCCGGTGAGGCGCGACCGCCGGGCGATGGGTCGTTGCTGGAGGCATTCTGCGAGGGCGCCGGGCTGGACTGTTCGCTGCTCTCCGAAGAGGAGCCGACCGAGATCATGCGGCGGGCTGGTGCGGTGTATCGGCAGATGGTGCTGGGGATCGGCGACCTGATGGCCGAGCGCGACCATGCGCGCGGACGCTATCAATTGACGCGCACGACCATCAGCGGTGCGGACAATAATCCGTTCAAATGGGCGCCGACACAGCGGCTGGCGATCGACCTGCTGCTTGCGGGCTCCACCGGGTTCCTGTCGGGCCCGGCGGCGCTGAAGGCGTCGTTTCGTGACGTGAAGCGGCATCTGGTCGCCACGTTCGCAGGCCTGCAGGGGAGCCTGCGTGCGGCGATCGGCACGTTCGAGCCGGCATCTGTCGATGCGGCAATCGCGGACCGCGCGACGCTGCTGAAAAGTCGTGCGAGCCTGCAGATGGCAGAAGTCGCTGACCGTCATACCGACCTGACACGGCAGATCGTGGCATCCGCACCCGGCTCGCTCGATCGCGCCTTCGCCCTCGCCTATGATGCCGCGGATACGGCCATGGCCCGCGATCCCGCATGAAGATCGCCAGCCTGTTGCGACGCAAACCCCGAGGCGGTCCGTCGCTCGCTGAGGAAACCGTCTATGTGTCGCAAAACCGATCCCATGTCGGGCGGGTGCGCAGGGTCAACGAGGATCGGCTTCTCGATCGGGCAGACCGTGGGCTCTGGGCGGTCGTCGACGGCATGGGCGGCCATAGCGGCGGCGCCGCCGCCGCGGAAACGGTGGTCGATGTCTTGCAGGCACTGGCGGATGATCCGGCGCCGATCAACGCGGCAGCGGTGCGCGCCGCGGTGTCGCATGCCAATCGCGCGATCTACGATGTGCATGCGACCAGCGGCGCGACGATCGTGATTGCGTTGATCGAGGGCAGTGAGGCGACGATCTTCTGGGCGGGGGACAGTCGGGCCTATCTGATGCGCGGCGGCGGCGGCGGCGGGGCGGAGCAGCTGACCCACGATCACAGCGTCGTGCAGGAGATGATCGACGCGGGTGTCCTAACGGAAGCGGCGGCGGACCGTCATCCGCAAGCCAATGTCGTCACACGCGCGCTCGGCGTTGCGCCGGCCGTAGCGCTGGATAGCGTCACCACACTAGTCCAGCCGAACGATCGACTTCTGTTGTGCTCGGACGGCGTTTCACGATCGCTTGATCCGCGCGATTTCGCGACGATGCCCGCGGCGATCGGGGACATGGCGGACCGCATTCTTGAAAACGCACTGCAACGTGATGGCAGTGACAATGCAACGCTCGTCGTGATCGCAGCGCTATCGGGGCGAGACCTGTGCGTTCACCCGTAGCGGAACGCACGACCGCTGCTCTGTTGTTATGCAGCGTCATGCAGAACCGTGTACCATCTGCTAGCCTAGTATAAGAATACTAACGTTCCATATCGCGCTGCCGTCGAACGGCCGGCACGCATAGATGTCGGCCGATAACTCAAGCTCCGTCGATGACGGGAATTCAACGTGATGCAAGCCATTTGGTTTTTATGCATCGGGAATGACCGGGATGGCGGTTAGCGGGGCTGGCGGCGTTCCGTGCTGGAGCATAGCCAAGCGCTGGTGCCATTTATGGGGTATGACATCCTCGCAAACGGCAGAGATGCCAAATCGCCGCCGCATTGATCCCGACCGCTGCAAGCGCGATTATTGGCAGGCTTAGACTGCATTCGTGGTCTTTAGGGCAGGTATGCCCCATCTCTGTCAAGTATTCACCCTTAAGCGCGTCAGGTTTAGTCATCGCGGCAGGCAGCCAGATCACGACTGTCGGCGTAACGGCCGGTCTTGCGCAGCTTCGTATCTGTGTCATCTCGCTCCTATCGCGAATGTCCGCTTGAGGGAGGAGGCGCCGGATAAGACCGCTATCGGGCGACTGTGGAAGGGCCGCATCGTGACGTCCGGTGTCAGGGGTGGCCTAACTGGCGCCGTGACCTAAAAGAGCCCGATGGCTGGCCTGTTCAATCGTCTCTTACCGTCCAAACGCTGGACGCCGTCGCGGTATCGGGCGTTGCTGCGCGCGCGCGGGCCGCGATCGACACAGTTCCGGACGCGGGGGGCGATCCTTGCGGGGGCGATCCTGATCGGGATCGTCGCGACGCTGTTTGCCGAGGCGGCCGATTGGGCGGGCGAGGTTTTCAGCAATTTTGCAAAGACCTGGCATTGGTTGCCGCTGGTCACGACGCCGCTGACGTTCATGGGGCTGGTCTGGCTGACCCGTCGCTATGCGCCGTTCGCGCGGGGCTCCGGGATTCCCCAGGTCATCGCGGCGCAGGCCAATCCGAATGATGCGACCGGCACGTTGATCTCGATCCGGACGGTGGCAGCCAAGGCGGTGCTGACGATCGGCGCGGTACTGGGTGGCGCATCGGTCGGCCGCGAAGGCCCGACCGTCCAGCTGGCGGCAGCCGTCATGGGATTTACGCATCGTCTCGTCCGCGTGCCGTTGCGGGGCGGAGTCCTCATCGCCGGTGGTGCCGCAGGCGTTGCGGCGGCGTTCAACACGCCGCTCGCCGGGCTGCTGTTCGCGATCGAGGAACTCGCGTCCGCCTATGAGCAGAGGGTGACGCTGCTCGTCCTTGCCGCGATCGTGATCGCCGGGATGGTCGCGCAGTCGGTGCAGGGCGACTATATCTATTTCGGCGCGATCGGTGCGCATATGCCGCTGCTGTCCGCGCTGATCGTCGCGCCGGTCGCAGGGATCGCGGGTGGCATGACCGGCGGGCTGTTCTCGCGCATTCTCCTGGCGATGGCGGTCAGCCGCAACCGCGTGACGGGATGGACGCGCGCGCATCCCGTCGCGTTCGCCGGTGTCTGCGGGGGCGTCGTTGCGGTACTCGGCGTCGTGACCGGGCTGACATGGGGAACCGGCTATGCCCCGGCGCGCGCGATGATCGTCGGCGTGGATGCGCCGCTCTGGTTCGGGCCGGCCAAGCTGGTCGCCACCGCCGCGACGGCGATCGCGGGCCTGCCGGGCGGGATCTTTGCGCCGTCGCTCGCCGTCGGCGCTGGCGTCGGCAATCTGCTGCGCGAGATCTTCCCCGGCGAGCCCGCCAGCGCGATCGTGATCCTCGGCATGGTCGCCTATTTCGCGGGCGTCGTCCGAGCGCCGCTCACCGCGGTCATCATCCTGTCGGAGACGACCGCTAGCCGCGGCCTGATGCTGCCGATGTTCGCGACCGCGTTCATCGCCGATGCGGCCAGCCAGTGGGTATGCCGCGAGAAGCTGTACCATGGTCTATCGAAGACCTTCGCCATGACGGAGACGACCCGATCCACCTGAACCCTGCAAAATTCGCAACGCTCCCCCGGGCGTGGATGGCCAAGGCCACCGAAAGCGTCGACCATGACGGCATCCTGCGACAGATTGCCGAGGAAGCGGGGTGGTCGGGACGCTACGCCTTCCTGATCGTCATTTCGGCCGCGATCTCGTTGCTCGGGCTGCTGATGCCCTCGGTCGCGGTGCTGATCGGCGCCATGCTGCTGTCGCCGCTGATGATGCCGATCATCGGGCTGGGCTTCGGCATCGCGACGCTCGACTTCCACGAGATACGCCGCGCGGCGACCGCGTTGATGCTGGGGGCGGCCATCGCGGTGGCGCTGTCGGTCGTGCTGATCCTGCTCTCCCCCGTCCAGACGATCACGAGCGAGATCGCCGGGCGGACGCAGCCGACGCTGTTCGACCTGCTCGTCGCCCTGCTGTCGGCCATCGCAGGCGGCTATGCGCTGATCCGGGGGCGCGGGGGTACGGTCGTCGGCGTGGCGATCGCCATCGCCCTGATGCCGCCGCTGGTGGTGGTCGGGTTCGGCATCGCGACGTGGAACTGGGTGGTCTTTTCTGGCGCGCTGTTGTTGTTCCTCACCAATGCCATCACCATCGCGCTGACCGCCGCACTCGTCGCGCGCTGTTACGGGTTCGGCAGCCACCTGTCGCCGCACCATACCGGGTGGCAGCTCGTGCTGTTCGCGGTCGCGATCGGAGTCCTGTCCATTCCCCTTGGTGCCGGTCTGCGTCGCATTGCGTTCGAGGCGGTCGCCCAGCGGCAGGTACGCGATGCACTGGGCGAGGACTTTCCGCCCGGCGCGCGGCTGAGCCAGGTCGAGATCGACCATGGCGCGAACCCGGTCCGCGTTCGTGCGGTCATGCTGACGCCGAGGATCGAACCGGGGGCGGATCGCAAGCTCGCTGCGGACCTTCGCCAACGATTGTCGCGGCCGGTCGATGTCCATGTCGACCAGGTCCGCATCTCGCCCGAGACCGGCGCGGTCGAGGCGGCGCAGATCGCGCGGGCGGGCAATGGCGATGCGCTGCGCGTCGCACGCGAGCGCGATCGGGCGATCGCGGACGTTGCGCTGATCGCTGGCATTCCCGTTTCATCGGTGCAGCTGGATTCGGCGGCGCGAACGATCCGCGCGACGGCGGCGCCCCTGACGGGGCTTGGCATTGCGGGCTATCGCGATCTGGAACGTCGTGCGGACGCGGTGGTCGCCGATTGGCATGTCAGTCTCAATCCGCCGAACGATGTCGTCTTGCCGGACGTCGGTATCAAATCCGGCGTCATCGACGATCAGGCGCTCGGCGACGCAGCCTGGGTATCCGCCCGGTTCGCGCGGGCGGTCGACGTGCTGGGCGGGACCCTGCGTCAGCGCACAGCGATAGCACAGGGTATCGTCGCGCGAGGGGGCAGGGCAGCCCCCGGGCGTGCGGGCGGTCGCCTGCGCCTGATATGGTCGGTCGACACGGACCCGTCTCCGGCGGAAACAGGCGAGCGCGGGGCATAGCCGCTCCGGCTGGAAAGATTGCACGGATGTAATGTTCAAAACAGGCTGCGCCCATCATCCGGGTCCAGAAAGAAGCATCTGCTTCAAACTGAACATGGACATGGATCGTGATATTCAAGCGTCGCCTGACTGTACGTCCAATGATCGCTGCCGTCACGCTTGGCACAACCGCGCTCGTCGGTGTCGCGGGCGGCGCGATTGCTGCGGACGATGGTCGCGTGAATATCGCCGACCGGTTCATTGCATCCGGTCCTGCTGCCGTCGCGTCGACGGGTGTGCACGCCTCTTTGTCGGATATGGTCGAGGCCGTAGGACCGAGCGTCGTTCAGATCCAGGTCAAGCCCGCGGCTCTTCAGGCGTTGCAATTCGAACCGACACAGTTCGGCTCAGACGATAGCGAACTGGCGGATCGTCTGGGGCAGCTGTTCGGCTTTGGCATGCAGGATCGCCGAGGGCAATTCGAAGCGCCGCAGCAGCAGCAAGGCCCGCAGCGCGGATCGCTCGGCTCGGGGTTCATCGTCGATGCCTCCGGGATCGTCATCACGAACAACCATGTCGTCAACGGCGCCGACCGCGTCACCGTCCAGATGTCGGACGGACGGGAGTTTTCCGGTCGCGTCCTGGGCCGCGATCCCAAGATTGATGTCGCCGTGGTGAAGATCGACGGGAAGGGCAAATTCACCCCGATCAAATGGGGTGACAGCGGTCATATCCGGGTAGGCGATAGCGTGTTTGCGGTCGGCAGTCCCTTCGGCCTCGGCAATACCGTGACGTCCGGCATCGTGTCTGCCCGCGGCCGTGAGATCGGGGCCGGGCCGTATGACGATTTCCTCCAGGTCGACGCTGCGATCAACAGCGGCAACTCGGGCGGGCCCTTGTTCGATGGTGCAGGCCGGGTGGTCGGTGTGAACACTGCGATCTTCTCGCCGACGGGCGGTAACGTGGGCATCGGCTTTGCGATACCTGCCGCAATAGCGCGCAAGGTCGCGCTTCAGATTGCGCAAAACGGCCACGTGTCGCGGGGGCGGATCGGCGTTTCCTTGCAGGACATGTCACCGGACATCGCGCGTGCGATGGGCTCGGACGTCACCAAGGGCGCGCTTATCGCCGAAGTCGAAGATGGCGGGGCCGCTGCCCGATCCGGCCTGCAGCGCGGCGACGTCGTTCGACGCTTCGGATCCAGGCCGGTAGATAACGGGCGCGACCTTGCCCGAGCCGTAGCAGAGGCTCGGATCGGTTCGATCGTCCCGACGCAGGTGGTGCGTAACGGCCGTCAGGTCTCCCTGAACCTGCGCATCGCCAGCGAAACGTCGGGCCAGTCCTGAGCGTGTGGAACCGGGGGGCGGTATACGCGTCCGCTCCCTGAACACCTGAAAAGGATTATCGCGCGCTTGAAGCTGCTCCTGATCGAAGACGATGCACAAACCGCTGAGTATGTCCGCCGCGGGCTGGTGGAACTCGGACATGCGTCGGATCATGCCGCCACCGGTATCGACGGTCTCACTGCGGCTATCGTCGGCAAATACGATGCGATCATTCTGGACCGGAACCTGCCCGGGCTCGACGGACTTTCGGTGCTGAAGTCGCTGCGCGCAAAGGGTGACCAGACGCCGGTGCTGCTTCTGTCTGCGCTGGGGCAGGTGGACGACAGGATCGCAGGGCTTCAGGCCGGCAGCGACGATTACCTCGCCAAGCCTTTTTCGTTCGGCGAACTCGTTGCCCGTCTGGAGGCGATCGTGCG
Source organism: Sphingomonas sp. STIS6.2 (assembly GCF_000732685.2). Lineage (NCBI taxonomy): Bacteria > Pseudomonadati > Pseudomonadota > Alphaproteobacteria > Sphingomonadales > Sphingomonadaceae > Sphingomonas > Sphingomonas sp. STIS6.2. The sequence continues at coordinate 19,730 of NZ_JPDP02000052.1, read as the reverse complement.
GCGGCGCAGCGATACGCACGCCACGCAAGGTACCCGGCAGACGGGCTCGTTGACGCTCGACCTGCTCGGCCGCACGGCCATGCGCAACGGCAGACGTATCGAACTGCTCAACAAGGAGTATCAGCTGCTCGACTATCTGACCCGCCATGCCGGGCAGGTGGTGACGCGTACGATGCTGATCGAGGCGATCTGGGATTATAACTTCGATCCGGGGACGAATGTCGTCGATGTCCATGTCAGTCGTCTGCGTGCCAAGATCGACGGTCCGGAGGATGTCCAGATGATCAGAACGGTGCGCGGCTCCGGCTATCGACTGGATGCTGTCTGACGATGCGCTTGCCCTCAACGGCCGCATTGCGCGGCGCGCTCTGGATCACGCTGATCGCACTCATCGCAACGGGGATCGCCCTGAGCGTTCAATATGTCCAGACGATACGCCTGCTCGACGCGCGTGCCCAGGCGGCAGTCGACGACGAGACGGCAGGCCTTATCGAGCGCTATCAGAGTGAGGGGCCATTTGCCGTCGCGCAGTCGGTGTCGCGTGCGGTCGGGCGCCCGCGCGTCACCGACTTCATCTATCTGATGACGGACGCTTCGGGACAGCCGGTTGCGGGCAATCTCGCCAAATGGCCTGACGAGATCGACCGCACCGGGTATCGTACCTTCGAGACCCAGGTCGCGACGACACGCGGCAGGGTGTTCGAACGACAGGTCGCAGCGCGCACGGTGCTTCTCGGCAACGACTATCGACTACTGGTCGGCAGCCTCTCGGACGATCGCCGCCTGCTGCACGACCGCTATGTATCGGCACTGGCCTGGTCACTGACCGCCACCGGAGTGATCGGCCTGCTTTTCGGCTTCTGGTACAGCCGGCGCGGGCTTGCCTTTCTCGATGCCGCCAGCACCGCCGACGATCGTTTCCGGGCGGGACATCTTGACGAACGCTTGCCCGTGACGGGGCGCGGCGACGAATATGACCGGCTTGCAGCGACGCTGAACCATGGCTTCGCGGAAATCGAACGCCTGGTAGATTCGCTGCGAACCGCGACGGATGCGCTTGCTCATGACCTGAAGACGCCGCTGACGCGGATCCGGTCTCGGCTCGAGCTTGCTGCACTGGGCGGGGGTCATAGTGACGCGACATTGGATATGCGCAGCGATCTCGACGCCCTGCTTCGCACGATCGACGATACGCTAACACTGGCCCGTGCCGAGACGACGATGGCCAGCGAGTTTGGTCCTGTCGATCTGGCCGCAATCGTCATCGAGGCCGTGGAGCTTTTCGAGCCCGTGGCAGATGATCGTGGACTGGATCTGACGGTCGAAACGACGCCGGTGACCATAAGGGGCGTTCGTTCGCTGTTGGGGCAGATCGTCGCCAATCTGCTCGACAACGCGATCAAATATACGCCGCCCGGCGGGTCGATCCGCGTGACGCTTGGGCATGAGATCGATGAGTTCACGCTCGTCGTGGCAGATACGGGACCGGGTATACCGGCTGACCAGCGCGAGCATGTCGTGACCCGCTTCGTTCGGCTCGACACGAGCCGGCATTCCGAAGGTTCTGGCCTTGGTCTCAGCATCGCACAGGTCGCGGCCCGCGTTCATGGCGCATCGCTGATATTAACCGACAACGCGCCGGGTCTTCGTGCGGCGGTACACTTCCCGAAGACATAGGAAATCGTCAGTTGAGACGCCGTCACACATGACAGCTTCATGAAATTATCGCGAGCCAGGACCCAAAACATCTGAGTGATGTTGGTGGCTCAAGGTCGGCGCCGGGTCGTCCTCATGATAGGGGCTCCCTGGTGGATCAAACCGCTTTCCTGATCGGCTTCAGCGTGATGTCGGTCGCGTCGCTGGCCATATATGCGACGGGTAAGAAGACGCAGCCGTCGGGCCATCATACGCTCCTGCACGCCAGCGTGCCGTTCATCGCGGCGACCGCGTATCTCGCAATGGCCTTTGGCATCGGCACGCTCATCAACGGCGACGGTTCGCTGACATATCTGGCACGCTACGTGGATTGGTCGGTGACGACGCCGATCCTGTTGTCGGGTCTCGTGCTGCTGGCTTTTCACGAGCATGGTAAGACGGGTGAGGTTGGTGGGTATCTAACCTCGGTCATCGTGCTCGATGTCCTGATGATCGTCACGGGGCTGATATCGTCGCTTGCCGCACCATCGATGGCGAAATGGATCTGGTACGGATGGTCCTGCGTCGCGTTTCTGGGCGTCCTGTATCTTCTATGGGGTCCATTGCGGTCACTGGCGCTCAACCGTGGTGCTGCCTTGGGAACGGCCTATGGCAAGAACCTCACCTTCCTGACCGTCATCTGGTTCCTCTATCCGATCGTCTTCCTGATCGGACCGGAAGGCCTGAAACTGATCACTGATCCTGCATCGGTCTGGGCGTTCCTGATCATGGATGTGATCGCCAAGGTCGTCTACGCATTCTACGCGGCAGCCAACCTCGACAAGGCGTTGGCGCACGATCACGGCGAACGCGGCCACCGGGCATGACACGGCGCGCCCCGGCCCTTGGCTGGGGCTTCCTTCTGGCGGGGGCTTTGGTCGCCTCGTTTTGCGTGCTCACCGTACAGCTCGCGTTCGCAGCCCTTGCTGTCGGGGTCGTCGGCATGGCGCACGGTGCAAGTGATCTCGCTATCGTCGAGCATCGGCGGCGCCCGGCATTCCTGATGCTGTACGTATCTGCACTGTTTGTCTGTCTTATGTGGTGGATCGTCGATTCTGCGATCGCACTCCCTGCATTCCTGCTGGCGTCGGCAGTCCATTTTGGTCTTGAGGATGCCCCCGCGAGCAGGCCGTTCGAAAGGATTGCCCGCGGCATAAGCCTGGTCGCAACGCCTGCGACGCTGCACGCGGCAAGCCTCACCCGAATTCTCGATCTTGCCGGAGTTCGAGAGTCCGGTGCGCCGGCCATGGTCAGCATTTTGGCAATTGCGGGTGGCGTAGCAGCCGCCTGCCTGGTGATCATCGGCGCGGCGCGCCATGATCGACGTCTTCTGGTCGGAACGACCGCGCTTCTCATTCTGCCCCCGCTCGTCGGGTTCTCGGTTGGGTTTCTGGTGCTGCACGCCATGCCGCAGACGAAAGAGCGTCGAGATCGGTTACAGTGCGTGACGACAATTGCGTATCTCCGCGCCACGGGACCAATCCTCGTCCTGGCTGTGCTGCTGGTCGGAATCATGGGCGGAGTGCTGCTGCGGTGGGACCCCTCGGGCGTGCGTTCACTCTTTGCCGGCGTCGCGGCACTGGCGATGCCGCATCTGCTGGTGACGCCGTATTTCGACAGGGTTACGCGGCGATCCGGGTCGATGGGGCTGCCTCGTGCCCACAGGGACGTGGTGCGTGCTCATGTCCTTGAATGACGTCAGGCTGTCGGCAGAGGCTTTGGGTGTAGTCGAACCAGATGGCAGCATGCCGCCTGATCGTGGCTCAGGCGGGCCAGTGCCTGTGATAGGCTTCGTTGAATGCCGTCAGGTCGTCGGGATCTTCCATGGTCGTCGCCACCCGCTTCGCGTGGCGGTTGGCCCAGTGCTCGATTTCCCGACGCGCAGCCGGCAGGCTTGCGTGCATCGCTGCAAGCGTAGCCGTCAGTCGCAACGACACCTCGACCTCTGCAATCCCTTCGCGCAGGATCGGGCCGAAGGCATCGCCGAGCATATCCTCCATGGTTGGCTGGCCGATGTGAACCCGTGGGGAGTCCGGCTCCTTATCGACACGCGCCGCGCCGGGGCTCAGCGTCAGGAATACGCGAAGTAGGGCATTGAGAACCTCGATCCCCGTTCCTGGATCATTGGTCGCCGGTGCGAGCGCCCGGCTGGCAATTTCGGACAGCGCGATCAGCCCCAGTCGAGGATCCTGGTCGAACGAGCGATGCCGTTCGATGGTGAACGTCTTGATCAGTTCGCTCTGGATGCCGTCGTCGATCTTTCCCGAGACCTGCAGAAGCGTACGCGCGGGATGCATCATCGCGCCAGGCAGGACATCGACATACACCGTCAGGTCATTGCGGTCCGCGATCGTGCCAAGTGCGGTGATGTCGATATGCGTGACATATCCGGTCTGCACCGCGGTGACTGTGACGGCATCGGCGGGGATGGCGACAGCCGCACGGCCGCCAAGATGAGGGTGTGCAGCAAAATTCTCCATTGCCTGGGTCGCGGCCTCCTCTACGCGGTCGATCACATCGGCCATCCGTCCAAACGCCGTGATATGCCCGATCCAGCGCAGCAGCGTGCCGACCACCAGCAGGATGATCAGCACGGTCGCTGCGAACAGGATGATCCGGCCGTCATGGCCATAGGCGCTGGTGTTCAGGCCAACGATCCCGACCATCGAGAAGACGAAGGCGCCGAGGAAGGTCGACAACGCGTTCTGCGACGTCGGATCGCTGACCATCAGCTGGGTCGCACGCGGCGTCGCGAGTTGCGTTGCGGAGGAGTAGGCACTGACCATTGCGGTCAACGAAAAGGTCGTGACCGCCAGCATGCTCGAGGCCATGATCTGAAGGATCGTGCCGACAGATTGCTGCCCGATATCGGCATCGAACGTGTACGGCAGATACGGCGTGACGAAAGCGGCGAGGATCGCCAGCGCGACGCTGAGCAGGCTGATGATCGCTGCCCGGAACCAGACCTGCCGGACGATCCGGCTCAAAATCCATGTCCATTGCGTCATTTAGCGCTCCTTCAGCTGGCTGGTAGCCGAATAGCCACGACGACAACAGCGCGGTGATCCGGCGGCTCCGCTCGAACTGTCCGCAGATCATCTGTGCGAAGCAAACAAGCCCCGCCTCGATCACATTCAGCGACTGGCGCCGGGAAGATCTTACCTCGTGACGGGGCGCCGGAGCGTGACCTCCTACTCAGCGCAGCTGTGTCGGATCGATCACGACGTGACGGATTTTGGTACGGTTATGCGTGTAGGTGACGTGGACCAGTCCATCGCGCGTCTGGATCACCGCCGGATAGGCATAGCCGTCGGGTAGCGGCTTGCTCTCGAGTGTCAAAGCGTTGTGCCACCGCACGCCGTCGTCGGACAAACCGATGTTGAGCGGCCAGCGTGCGCCATCGCCCGGCCGCTCGGGCAGATGCGCGCTGTGATTGTAGACGATCAACTGGCGCCCATCGCGCAGCGTCACCGCATCGGTTCCCGCATTGGGATTGGGCAGGTCGATCGCCGCTATTGGGGACCAGTGGCGCCCGGCGTCGCGTGACCAGCTCATCGCAAGCGCACCCTGCCGCGTCCGCGCCACCAGCTCCAGCCGGCCATCGGGGTGAAACAGGATGCTCGGCTGGATCGCCTCGATGTGCATCGGTGAGGCCACCGCGTCGCCGACCTGCCAGCTTCTCCCGCGATCGGTGCTCCGCTCGATCCGGATCGACCAGATATTGGCCTCTGCGCTGCCTTCCTCGCGGCTCGACGGCGACACCCAGCTGCCGTCGGGCGCAACGACGGGCTTGTTCTTGACCGGTCCTAACACGCCATCCGGCAGGCGCTGCGGCTGGCTCCAATGTCGTCCGCCATCCGTGGAGCGGATGACCATGCCCCACCACGCCCGCGGATTCGGCCCGACCTTGTAGAAGAGATGCAGGGCACCGTCCGCAGGCTGAAACAGCACCGGGTTCCAGGTCGGAAATCGCTGACCGTCCGCGGACACTCCATCAGCGACCGCAACCGGGGTCTCCCATCGCGTCGCGCCGCGTCGTGCGAACCAGATACGGACGTCAGGCTGGCTTTCGCCGGAACCGCCGAACCAGGCTGCGGCCAGCGTCCGGTCAGGCAGTTCGACGATCGTCGAGGCATGCGCCTGCGGGTAGGGCGCATCGGTATATATGAATTCCGACGATATGATCGGCGACCGAAGCGGGGCCGCAGCAGCCGACGGGGCATGGCCGAACCGGGCTTGCGCCGCGGCGCTGACCGCGAGTGCGATTGCCGCGACCTTCACCATCTGCGCCAGAAATGCCCTGAACTTCATCGCTGTACCCCAACAACGTTGCGGGTACGCGCAGACCCGTGTTGCGCGAGCCGGATAGCATGGGGTTTCCAACCGAGCCAATGGCGGCTGATGTGCGCGATGGTCCGTGTTCGTGGTCTGCCTGACCGTTCGATTTGGGAGCGCACCGCCCGCGCCATAGTCTAGAAGCGGCGTGGTTCGTGTCCGATCAGGTCGCACGTGCCCCGAAAGCCATAATCACTCATGCCCGTGACCGTGATGCGGCCGCTGCGCCGATCGATCACGAGCCGTGGCTTGTTCAAGCCGTTCAGGCGGTAACTCGCGCGGACCGTATCTGGGCTGACCGACACGTCGGACAAATCCCACCATCCCTGATTGCCACGGGAATTGATCGGCGGGATCAGCGACTTGGGTAGCCGGATACGTCCACCACCTGCCCAGGTCTGTACCATGAGCGAGGCGTCGAAGACCTCCTTCCTGGTTTCGGTGTACGTGCCGGACTCATAGCGGTCACGATCACGGTTCCAGTTCCAGGTCGTCCCGCTCGCAAAGCCGGTTTTCGATCCGTCCCCAAAACACACGAGCCCGAGTTCGACGTTTCTGCCGTCAACAACAGGTCCTCCCGAAGGATATCGATCCTGACCGCCGCCGGGGCCCGCTGGCGCGCGTCCATAGGCCAGATCGGGGTCATAGTCGGGACGCGGTCGTGGCGCAGCCTGACCACCATGGCCAAGGTCGGGGCGGAGGTTCGCGGGCTTCCTGCAATCGGGGGAGGTGGTCGGCTGGATGGAATTGTAGCGGCCTTCCATCGTCGCAATGCTCACGCACTGGCGGCGATCGGCGTTCCACCAATAGGTATAGACGCGATCGTCGCCTTGCTCACCCCGGATGTTGACGTAGCCGCGTCGTTGCAATTCCATCTCGGCCTGACCTGCACGGGCGCCTACCATGTCCTCGAGACCCGTGGATTGCGCGTGGGCAATCGTGGGAAATGCCAAGCCCATGACAAGGGCGGTCATAGTCGTGGACAGGCCAGACGGACAACGCATCGCGATTCTCCCGCTCGTTCGAAATCACCTCATCATCAGTTGAACGATTGTATAAAAAGGAGGCGACGGCGTCCATCGCTGTCAACGGCGTTCGGCCCCCTACTGCCGATGCGAATTGCGGAGCGAGAATGCTCGCTTGGACCAAAGAGCCGCTTGGTCGGTGCTGGTCTTCATCACATACGGCAGGGCCCGCGATAGTGCGTCTTCGGCAAGCACTAGGGGGCTGACTCTAGCACAAGGCAAGCCGTTGCGATCGACGTCCAGATCGAACATGATGAAGCATGGATTTCATGAAGTGGCTCAATTCGCTCGACGAACTTCTGTACGAAGTGATGAGCTGGGTGGTCTTCTTCCCCCTTACGCTTTGGCAGGCGCTCTTTCGACCGATCCGTACAATGGAGGAGATCGAGCGCGAAGCCGCGCTGCCCGACGATGAACGCTACGCGTCGATACTCAGTCCGCCCCTGTTTCTGGCTCTCACGCTGTTGCTGGGGCACAGTGTCGCTACGGCGTTGGGCCAGACCGACGAAATCATCGCCAATCATCATGGTCTGGCCGACCTGGTCAACGACAATGCCAGCGCCCTGGTCCTCCGCGTCGTCGTTTTTGCGGGTTTCCCACTCTTCCTGGCAGCCCGCATGGTGCGCCAACGCAGGATCAAGCTCGATCGCAATTCCCTGCAGCAGCCATTTTACGCGCAATGTTATCCGGCGGCCGTCTTTGCGCTGGGTCTGAGCGTCGGCAGCAGTTTCGGGATGGACCACCATCAAGCGACGCGCATGGTTGGACATTGGCTCGTCGGATCGAGCATCGTGAACTTCTGGATCGTCGAAACGCGGTGGTTCGCGCAGGTGTTGGGGATCAGCCTGGTGCGCGCGACCTGGAACGTCCTTGTCGGGCTGCTGGAAGGCGCGACATTTCTCATCGCGGTGGGCTTTTTGTTCACCCGCTAGCGCAGACTTAGCAATCAAGGGAGAACCGCCCGCCCCACGCTTGCCAGGCGGTCCTCTAAGACCTGCGAAAGCATGATCACAGAAATGGCGGTTACAGCGCACCTCCCTCGGCCAGCGTCTGGAGCTGATCGGCCATCGCGCCCCAGCCGGCTTCGAAGCCCATCGACCGGTGGCGCTCCCACGCTTCATCGGTCCAATGGCGTGCCGCGGCGGTAAAACGCGTGCCGTCCCCGTCTTGCGCGATCTCGAACAGGCCGACCATGAACGGCCCACTGGGCTGCCAACCCGCTGTAAAAGCATCGGTGAATACGAAGCGGCGATTAGGCTCATAGTCGAGGACTACGCCCTCATTAAGGATCTCCTCACCGTCGGGGCCATGCATGACGACCAGGCTACGGCCTCCGGGGCGCCATTCGATCTCGCGTGCTTCGGCGCGCCACGGTCGCGGACAGAACCACTCCTCGAAGCGGTCGACCATTGTCCGCCAGACATCCTCCACGGGGGCGGCGATGCGGCGTTCGACGCTGAGTTCACGAATATTGCTCATCGTTTCTCTCCTCGGCACAATAGGGTTACGTAGCGCTTCAGGTGCCGCACGCTCTCGCGCGCCGCTTGCGGATCGCCAGTTGCCTTGGCGACGACGAAACCGCCTTGGAGCACCACTTGAAAGTGGAGCGCGAGGCTCGCTGCATCGACGTCGGCAACGCCATGGTCAGCCAGCGCTTCGGCAACGTCGCCTTCGAGCGTGCGCGCATGGCCGACGATTGCCGCCTCAGCAGCGCGCGCAATCGCGGGGTGTGATTGATGCACCTCCTGCGCGAGCGTGCCAGCCAGACAGGTGAAGGCGTCAGTGCCGCCGTCGATCAGCGTCTCGCGCAGGTCAAGATAGCCCAACACGCGCGCCAGTGCCGCGGGTGCGCGATGATAGTCCGCATCGGCGAATAGCGGCGTGGTGATCGCCAGCCAGTGGCCGGCGGCGGCCACCCCCAGCGCCTCCTTGGAAACGAAATGGTGGAAGAAGGCGCCCTTCGTGACTCCGGCAGCCGCACAAAGCTGGTCGATGCTGGTGGCCGCAAAGCCGTTGCGGCGGATGAGCGTCACGGCTGCGTCCAGCAGCTTGTCGCGAGCGCTATTGGAAGATCCTCGACTCGTCATAATGCAAACATACCAACCGGTCGGTATGCCGGCAAGGATCAGTAAGACGGTGTTCGGAAGCGATAGTCACAAAGTTCGGGATTGAAAGTCGGTGCCCCTATCGAATGGTAGGAGCTGAGGGGGGCAAACGCGTCCCGAATGTCCGGGCCCGGGTCCATGCACCCGGCCGTCGGGACCAGTACACAGGTCGTAAGACTTCGACCGGGATTGCCTCATACGCTATCCAGCGCAGATCGCTCTGCCGTTGGGGCCAAGGGCACAAGCAGCTACCCTTATAAGCGCGATAATGGCGGCTGCAGTGCGACCTCGAAGCTCATGGCTAAAGGACACGGAATGATCAGAATCGATATCTTATAACTCAGGCCAGTGGCGGATAAGCCGTGTACGTTCGGAAACTTCCCCCGATCGACACGGCCTATCCGCCCACCGACGTAGCTTACGTCGCCTGGTTCGACGATACCGGCTTGGCGGTGACGTCGAAGCGGTCGGCGTTCATGACCTTCACCCAGGCACGGATAAAGTCGCGCACGAACTTTTCCTCGTGACCGTTCTCGGCATAGACCTCGGCCGTCGCGCGCAACTGCGAGTTCGAGCCGAAGACCAGGTCGGTGCGGGTCGCCTGCCACTTCTTTTCACGACCGCCGCGATCATAGCCGATGAACTTCTCGTCGCTCGACGTATCGACCAGATCCCAGAACGTGTCGTTGTCGAGCAGGTTGACGAAGAAGTCGTTCGTCAGTTGCCCCGGACGCTTGGTCAACACGCCGTCGGGCGCATCGCCGAAGTTCGCGCCGAGCACGCGCAGGCCACCGACCAGCACGGTCATTTCCGGCGCGGACAGGCCGAGCAGCGAAGCCTTGTCGAGCAGCAGCTCCTCGGTCTTCACCGGGTGACGCGTCTTCAGGTAGTTGCGGAACCCGTCGGCCTGCGGCTCCATCCAGACGAAGCTTTCGACATCCGTCCACTCCTGCGTCGCATCGCCGCGGCCGCCAAGGAACGGTACCGCCACGTCGTGCCCGGCGTCGCGTGCCGCCTTCTCGACCGCTGCCGAACCCGCCAGCACGATCGCGTCGGCCAGCGACATGCTGCCCCGCAAGTCGTTCAGCTTTGCCAGGACCTGGCTGAGCTGCTCGGGCTCGTTGACCGGCCAGTCCTTCTGCGGCGCGAGCGCGATGCGCGCGCCGTTCGCCCCACCGCGGTGGTCCGACCGGCGATAGCTCGATGCCGACGCCCAGGCGGTCTTGACCAGCTGGCCGATCGTCAGCCCGCTCGACAGCACGGCGTCCTTGAATGCCGCGACGTCAGCGTCCGACGGTACGGTGCCTTCGGGGACCGGATCCTGCCAGATCAGCGTCTCTTCGGGAACCTCGGGCCCAAGGTACCGGACCCGTGGCCCCATGTCGCGGTGCGTCAGCTTGAACCACGCGCGTGCGAACGCGTCGTCGAGCGCCGCCTGGTCGTCGCGGAAGCGCAGCGCGATCTCGCGGAACTCGGGGTCCACCTTCAACGCCATGTCCGCGGTGGTCATCATCGTCGGCACACGCTTGTTTGGGTCGCGCGCGTCGGGCGCCATGTCCTCCGGTTCCGGGTTGACCGGCTGCCACTGCTTCGCACCGGCCGGGCTTTCCGTCAGCTCATAATCGTATTTGAACAGCAGGCGGAGATAGTCGCCGGTCCACTTGGTCGGGTTGTTCGACCACGCGCCCTCGATGCCCGAGGTCGTGATATGGCCCTGGCCGATTTCCTCGCTGTCGGTCAGCCAGCCGAGGCCCTGCATGTGGACCGATTCCGAAGACGGGGCCTTGAAGTGCGGTGCGGCCTTGGCGCCATGCGCCTTGCCGAAGGCATGACCGCCGGCGGTCAGGGCAACGGTTTCCTCGGAGTTCATCGCCATCCGCTGGAACGTCGCCTTCATGTCGCGTGCGGACATGAGAGCGTCGGGCTCACCGCCCGGTCCCTCGGGATTGACGTAGATCAGCCCCATCTGAATCGCGGCGAGAGGCCCTTCGAGCTCGGGCATGTCCTCGCTGATGCGCGTCTGCGCACCCTCGTTGACCCAGATCTCCTCGGCGCCCCAGAAGGTGTCGCCCTCGGACGCGAAGACGTCCTTGCGGCCGCCGGCGAAACCGAACACCGGTCCGCCCATGCTCTCGATCGCGACGTTGCCGGCAAGGATGAACAGGTCGGCCCAGCTGATGTTCTTGCCGTATTTCTGCTTGAGCGGCCACAGCAGGCGACGTGCCTTGTCGAGGTTGCCGTTGTCCGGCCAGGAGTTCAGCGGTTCGAAGCGCTGCTGACCCGACGACGATCCGCCGCGACCGTCCGTTACCCGGTAGGTGCCGGCGGCGTGCCATGCCATGCGGATCATGAACGGGCCGTAATGACCATAGTCGGCAGGCCACCAGGCCTTGCTGTCGGTCATCAGTGCCGTCAGGTCGGCCTTGAGCGCTGCATAGTCGAGCTGCTTGAACGACTCGGCATAGTCGAACTCGTCGCCCATCGGGTCGGGAGAGACGCCGTGCTGATGCAGCATGTCGATCGGCAGCGCGTCGGGCCACCAGTCCTTGTTCGTGCGACCGAGGAGCGAGCGGGCCTTAACCTCGCCGCCACCCTGGGGGCCCATTGGGCAACCGCTTGCCTTAGGCTGTTCGTAATCGGCCATCTTGGCGTCCTCTCCTAATGAGTTTTACCACCGTGCTGGTAAAATGCCGGATCTCGGGTACATTTGTCCAATCGATTATACGGGCGACAGCTATCATCGCACTCGATCACAGAGGGCTGTGAGCGTGTCGTCTGACGGTGCGTACATTCGCGATGATCCGGGTCATCATCATCGTCAGGCCGACGGACGTCGCGGCAACTGATATGATCAAGGTGTCGCCAAACTTACATTTACTGCGGTTAGAGGACGGGCGTCTTTAGTCTGGTTCAGAGTTTTTCGTCGTGACCGCGCCCCAAGTCCGCCCGATAGATCGTTGGTTCGTCGACCTCGAAAAGCGTGGCGTGTTCGCAGACCCGGCTAGCCGTGAAGGACGGGACTTCGTCTATCGCCGCAGCGCGGCGGGTGCATCGCAGCAACGTGAAATGCTCGTTCCGGCGTGGACCGAGAGCGCAAGACCGGGCGCTGGCGATCCCCGTCCGCACGACCCGATCAATCCGCAATACGACCCGGCAACGCCCTCGGCACCGGCCCCGATGCAAGGACCTCTGCAATGAAAACCGCGATCTACAAATTCCTCGGCGGCACGGCGTTTGCTGGCGCGATGCTCGCGGTCTGCAGCACGCCCGCTGCAGCGCAGGAGGCACGCAACGTCATCCTCTTCCTCGGCGATGCGGGTGGCCTGTCGACGCTCGGCGCCGCTGGGATCCTGGCGCACGACCGGCCGCAATCGCTGTTCATCCAGTCGATGCCCAACGTCGCGCTGTCGGATACGTCCGCGCTCGACCGATGGGTGACCGATTCCGCGGCCGGGATGACCGCGATCATGACGGGGCACAAGACGAACAACGCGATGGTATCGACGACGCCCTCTGGACCGGGCGGCCGCGCGATGCCGGTCAAGACCCTTCTCGAATATGCCGAGCAGCGCGGGCTGTCGACGGGTGTCGTCACCAACATGAACATCTGGGATGCGACCCCGGCTGCGACCTTTGCGCATGTCGCCGCGCGCGCGGACAAGGGCGAGATATTCCGCCAGATGCTCAAGCCCCGCTTCGGCGACGGCGTCGATATCCTGATCGGCAAGGGCCGCGCCGACGCCGTCGCGACATTCGCCGGCCCGGGCACGAGCGCGGAACAGGCGTTCAGGACCGCCGGCTACCGCTTCGGCGAGGATCCCGCGCTGGTCGCCCAGGCACTCCGGACCGCGGTGCTGCGCGATGCCGACTTCGCGCCGCTTCCTGCCGTGGAGGCGACCGTCGCGCAGCTCGCCCGCAACCCGAAGGGCTATTTCCTGATGGTCGAATGGGACATGCACACCGACGATCCCAAGGCAGGCCTGCGGCATGTCGTCGAGATGGACGACATGATCCGCCGGATCAGCGCGGTTGCCGGCAAGGACACGCTGATCCTGTTCACCGCGGACCACAGCTTCGGCCTGCGGATGACCGGCGGCAAGCGCACGACGCCGCTCGCGACGCAATATGATCCCGATGCGAAGTCGGTGATCAGCGTCGAACCCGGCCATACCGGCGAAGAGGTCGTCGTCGCCGCGAGCGGCCCCGGTGCGGACAAGGTCCGGGGTTTCATGCCCAACACGCGGCTCTTCGACATCATGCTGTCGGCATTCGGCTGGAAGAAGGACAAATGATCCGCTCTCAGCCTGCCTGACGGCTTTTTTCGTTGCCGGATCGCAACGCGTATGGCGAAGGATTAGAGGCCGAAAGCGGTCAGCCCAACGATGAATGAACGTACGAAGCTGGGGCGTGGGGTGAGGGTGCGCGTGATGTCCGGCAATGCGTCGTCATGCCTTATCCTCACCTTTGCAGCCGGCCCGAGCTGTCCTGCAACAGCCAGAAGCGGGTATAGCGTTGCAAGCGCGGGAGAATGATCCACTGCAGGGTCGCGGTGAGCAGCAGGGACGAGGGCAGGAGTTGCAGCGGCAGTGGTGCGTCCTTCAACACCGTGCGAACCATCATGCTGATGAGGAGGAGGACCGGGAACACCGTCAGCCATGTCGTCACGAACCGCTTCCACTTGCTGGCACTCGCATCGCTCGGCAGCTCGAAGGTGACGCCGTCGCCAGTTTCGAGCTGGCGGAGCGCCGTGGAGAAGCGGTCCGCGACAGCGACGTGCGCGCGCATCCTGGGGTCGTCATGCCATGTATCGGCTGCGGCGCGATCGTCGAAGCGAAAGAGCAGGTGCTGAAAGCCCGCCGTCTGACCGAGCCGGATCGCAGCCCGATACCCCGGCGCCGCACGGGCGTGCCGGTTCAGTTCCTCCACCCAGCGTTCGAAATCCTGCTCATGGCCGGCACGGATGGCCCGGCTGGTGATGATCGTGGCGGTCTGGTCAGGATCGATTGGCATAATGGCGAGAACAGACGAGGCGGCCGGTACGTTGCGCGGCCGCTTCGTGCATTTCGCCCGTGTCGATCCGCATCAGGACAGGCCTGTCAGCTTCAGCGCCTGACAGATCGTATAGCGTGTCACCGGACCGCCACGGGCCGCCGTGAGACCAGAAGCACTGCACGCGGCGATCAGCGCGCCAATCGTCGGGCGACCGTCACGATCGCCGCCGTCGCGGCGATAGGCGGTGATCGCATCCTGGATGCACCGGATCACCGGTTCATTCCGTTCATAAGCCCGGGCGCGGCGATCGCCATGCCGGAGCGCCATATCTGCAATGCCATCCATCATCGTCGACGGTCGATAACCGATTATCGCGACGGGATCATCATCGTCCGACACAAGGCCGGGACGTGTGGCCCGTGCCATGATCAGAACGGCGTTGAAGGTTGCCGCCCGACTTTATAATGGCACCGGACCGGTTACTTCGGTCACCTCGCGCCCGGCAATCGTGCCCGGCAGCCCGCATGCAGGCAGAGCGTCAGGGTCTTACGTCACAATGAATTATCGCCATTCCTTCCATGCGGGCAACAGTGCCGATGTCGTGAAGCACAGCCTGCTGATCGCGCTCGTGCGGGCCCTGCAGCAGAAACCGGGCGCGCTGACGCTGATCGACACGCATGCCGGCTGCGGGCTGTACGACCTTGACGGCGAGGACGCGCAACGCACCGGCGAGTCCCTACAGGGCGTGCTGCGGGCCTTTGCCGAGCCGAACCCGTTGCTGGACGACTACCGCGCCGCCGTACAGGCGGTGAATTCCGGGACCGAACCGCAATTCTACCCCGGCTCGCCGCGGATCCTCGCGCAGCTTCTGCGCCCGCAGGATTTGCTGATCCTGAACGAGAAGCACCCCGAGGACGCCTATACCCTGCGCGGGGTGATGCGCGGCACGCCCGCTGCGGTGCACGAGCGCGACGCCTATGAGCTTTGGCTGGCGCTGCTGCCGCCCCGCACCGCGCGTGGCGTGGTGGTGGTCGACCCGCCGTACGAACAGCCCGATGACCGCGACCGTATCACCGCGACCCTCGCCGCCGCGCACCGCAAATGGGCGCATGGCGTGACGGTGATCTGGTATCCGCTGAAGGACCGCGCCACGCATACGCGGTGGACGGGGCAGTTGCGCAGGCTCGGTATCCCCAAAGTGCTGGGGGTGGAGCATTGGCTGTACGATGCCGATCAGTCCGGCATCTACAACGGCGCGGGCCTGTATATCGTCAACCCGCCCTACGCCTTCACGCAGGCGCTGCCGCCTATGCTCGAAGCGCTGCGCGCGGTGCTGGCGCCGGAGGGGCATAGCGGCGAGATCACCGCCGCGTGGTTGGGCGATTAGCGTAAACCCGCATCGGCCCGCTCTGCCCGGCCGCAAGCAGCTGGGCTGCCAACGTCAGAGACCGGACGCTCTGGCAGGCAATTCGCATCGTCGAGAGCGGCCGTCCGTTCAGTACGATCATTCCTGATTTCCCACCTCCGGTCGGCGATTTCGAGACAATCTATTGGGACCAGTAATCCGTGCCGCCGGGGGGCACCAAGCTGCTGACGGTTCCGAAACCGGCCTCATGCTTGTCGTTGCCGAAGCGCGGGGGTTACGATAGGACGGCGAGATCGTTATAGGTCCGTAATGAAGATCGCTGCAATTTCCGACATTCACGGGAATGTCGCTGCCCTCGACGCAGTTCTCGGCGACATCGCCACCCGGCACGTGGACCAGATCGTGAACCTCGGGGACATCTGCTCAGGGGGCCTGTTCCCGCGGGAAACAGCCGATCGACTGATGCCTCTGGGATTGCCCACTATACGCGGCAATCACGAACGTCAGATCTCGGAGCAGCCTCGCGAGCGCATGGGATTGTCCGATCGCCACGCCTTCGACCAGCTGAGCGCTGAACAGCGTGCGTGGCTGACAGCATTGCCCACGACCATGCGCCTGTCCAAAGATGTGCTGCTTGTTCATGGCACGCCGGACAGCGACCTGACCTATTTTCTAGAGACGGTGACGGAGGCGGGGCTTCGTCAGGCCACTCGCGAGGAAGTTCGACACCGTGCGGGAACTGTCGATGCGGCCGTGATCCTCTGCGGCCATACGCATCTCCAGCGGGTGATGACGCTCGACGACGGGCGCATGATCATAAATCCGGGAAGCGTCGGTCTTCCGGCCTATGACGATGACCGACCCCACGCTCACCTAGTCGAAAGCGGATCGCCGCATGCGCGCTATGCCGTCTTGTCCAACGAAGGTGATGGCTGGGTGGTAGAATTTCTGTCCGTCGATTATGATTGGGAACAAGCGGCCCGTGATGCCGAGGCGAATGCCCGTACCGACTGGTCCAGACCTTTGCGAACCGGTCGGGTCTAGCACGAGGGTATCGTATTTCTCGATGCGAAGTGCGTTTCAGGAAGCCGTGTCGCTTCTCGAAATCCGGTCCTTCAGGGAACGGCATCAGCGCCGAGCCTCCCCAAAGCCAATTTTCTGCAGTCGCCGACCAAGCGTCACGTGTGAGCTCGACGCCATCAACATCACCGGCATCATCGTCAGGCAGCGTATGCGCCGCCGGGTTATCGGTCGCGTCCTGAAGCCTGGCACCGAAGACATATCGCAGGGTCGGGTTCGTTGCCGGGAATGCGTGTTGGGTACATAGTTTTTCCCTTTGCTGCCTTGTGGGAACTTAATAGCATTCATTTACGCCATCGACGTATCTGGTCGTCAATGCCTTGACTTGGCTGAGAATTTTGTACGTAAACATGTCAAAAATTATGCCATATTCGTTCGACGGCATGAGCACGGCGCTACGGGAATAATTGCGATGATTGTCGCGGCGGCAAACCGATAAGCAACATTCGCTAGGCAAGATTTCGAAAATATGGTGTGGATACGGCGACGTCGAGGAATGCCACGGCAATCATCGACCGTACGTCTTGATCGAGGAATCCAATGCGCGCGTCAGTGTTACAGGCGTCCGCTGCGGTCGGAACCGCCCTGCGCGGCAAGCATCCGAACGCCCCGATGCCTGCTCGCCAAAGCAGCGTGCCGACACCGAGGGGCCGCTCCGGGTTGCGAACCGCCACGGGCGACATTCACGAACGCCGGCATCGTCATCCCGTGCTTTCGCGTCGGGCGGCAAGCACGGCCGACCGGGGCGAATCTCGTCTGCTTCTCGGCCACACATACGGTTTCCATACCGTCGTCGACCCCATGCTCGGTGTCGGCGGTGGACTGACCGGCTGCCTTGTCTGGGGCCTGCCCGAACCAGGACTGAGTGCCGGTGACTGGAGCCGGTGTGCCGTCGGGCTGGACACCAACCTACCCGACGCTGCCGTGCAGGACCGCCTTGCTGCAGCGGCGGTCTCGATGTTTGCGGCGTATGAGAAATGGATGTCGGCATGACGAAGCAGTTGGACGGTGCCGTCGATCTGACCAACTGCGATCGCGAGCCGATCCATATTCCCGGCTCGATCCTCCCCCATGGTGCGATGCTCGTGGTCGATCCTGCAACGATGCTGGTCGAGCAGGTCGCAGGCGACACCCTCGGCCTGTTCGGCAGGGATGCGGCGTCGCTGACCGGGCAGAACCTGGCGGAATTGCTGAATGCCGAGCAGCTTCAGCGGCTTCGCGAGTTGCTGCAAAGCTCCAGCCTCGCGCGCCCGCGTCACCTGCTGGATCCGTTGCTGCGGGTCGTCCCCGACCGCGCCATCGATGCCAGCGTCCATCTGAGCGATGGCGCGCTGGTGATCGAGGTCGAGGATGCCGACCTGAGCGACCGTCATGCCGTCGATCCGCTCGCCTGCGTCCAGGAAATGTTCGACGGACTTGGCGACGCTCCCGATCTCCAGGCCTATTGCCAACTGGCGGCCGAGCGGGTGCGGGCGGTCGCGGGCTACGACCGGGTGATGGTCTATCGCTTCATGCCCGACGATTCCGGCTGGGTGTTCGCCGAAGCCCGGAACGCCGACATCACGCCATTCCTCGATCTGCACTATCCCGCGTCGGATATCCCGAAACAGGCGCGTACGCTGTATTTGACCAGTTGGCTGCGGCTGATCACCGAAGTCGATTACACGCCCGCGCCGCTGCTGCCGTCGATCAATCCGCGCAGCGGCCTGCCGCTCGACATGAGCCACGCGACCCTGCGTGACGTTTCGCCGATCCACCGGGAATATCTGCGCAACATGGGCGTCGACGCGTCGATGTCGATCTCGATCATCTTCGAAGGCAGGCTTTGGGGGCTGATCGCCTGTCACCATCATACGCCGCGCCGCCTGCCGCGTCATCTCCGCGGCGTCTGCGAGCTGTTCGGATCGATGTTCTCGCTGCAACTCGAAGTGCGGCTGCGCGCCGAGCAGCTCGAGGCCCGGTTGCTGTCCCGCAAGGCGCTGTCCGGCATCATGCACGCGCTGGCGAGCGAGGACGATTACGGTGCCGGGCTGGTCGCGCAGCAGCAGCAGCTGCTCGACTACATAGAAGCGGGTGGTCTTGCGCTGCGGGTGGGGCAGACCCGTGGCGGTGTCGCTATCCGCGTCAACAGCGGCATCACCGCGCTGGGCAATACGCCCGATGACGACCAGATTGGCGCCCTGACAGACTGGCTGACCCTGCGCATGGGCACGTTCGAAGGGGTGTATGCCACGGATCGGCTGGGCGAAGATTATCCGCCGGCCAAGGCCTATGCGGAGATCGCCTCCGGGTTGCTTGCCGTGTCCGTCTCGCGCGAACCGCGCGACTTCGTGCTGTGGTTCAGGCCCGAGGTCGTCGAGACCGTGCAATGGGGCGGCGATCCGACCAAGCCCATGGAGGTCGGTCCGAACGGCATCCGGCTGACGCCGCGCAAATCCTTCGAGGCGTGGACCGAAACCGTGCGCGGCCGGTCGACCCCCTGGTCGCCGTCCGACAACGATGCTGCGTTCGACCTGCGGGTGTCGCTGCTGGAGGTCGTCCTGCGGCGGATCGATGCTGCCGCACGCGAACGGCTGCGCGCCTGGCAGCAGGAACAATTGCTGATGGCCGAACTCGACCACCGGGTGAAGAACACCTTGGCCAGCATTCAGGCGATGGTGGCGCAGACAAGCCGAAGTGCGTCCTCGCTCGCTGCTTTCACCCATGGGCTCGACCGGCGAATCCGGTCGATGTCGCGCGCGCACAGCCTGCTCACTCAGAGTCGATGGGAAGGCGTGTCGCTCATCGTGCTGATCCAACAGGAGCTAGACGCGTATCGGGCGGAGCATGCGAACGTCACGATCACCGGTCCGGATGTGATGCTTCTCCCGAAAGCGGCACTGGCGCTGTCGTTGGCGATCCACGAGCTTGCCACCAACGCCGGCAAATACGGGGCCTTGTCGGCCGCCGGCGGTCATGTCGACATTCGTTGGCAGTTTGACCCGCAGGCCGGACTGGAGCTGCGATGGCAGGAAAGCGGCGGTCCTCCGGTCAGCAAGCCCACACGGCGCGGTTTCGGATCGACCTTGATCGAGCGGGCCTTGGCGCTGGAAACGAGCGGATCTTCGACCCTGACGTTCGACCCAGGCGGGG
>NZ_JPDP02000051.1:0-25389 GCF_000732685.2 Sphingomonas sp. STIS6.2 | reverse complement strand
GTTCGGATCCTGTGTCGTGGCGATCGAGGTCGGCAACGAAATCAACAGTGCCGGCGCGCTCGATTATCCGGCCGGCGTCGACAAGTTCCGCGCCTATGTCGACATGCTGCGCGTGCACTATGCCCGGGTGAAGCCCGCCAATCCGCAGGTCGCGATCCTCGGCGGATCGACCAACGTGATCGGGACGGGGTTCCTGACCTCGCTGTTCGCGGTCGGCATGCTCGACGTGATCGACGGCGTCGCGGTCCATCCCTATCGCCCCGATGCCGAAGGGATTGATTTCGAGATTGCCAATCTCAACGCCGCCATGAGCCGCTACGGGACGCCAAAGCCGATCTGGGCGACGGAATTCAGCTTTGGATATGCCGATACGCGGCGCGCCTCGGCCGGTTTGGTGAAATCGGTCGTCGAGCTCTATGCCGCCGGGGTCCGGCATGCCTCCTGGTACGCGCTCGTCGAACAGACTCATTTTCCGTATATGGGGCTGTTTACCGGATCGCTGATCAAGCCGCAGGGCAGGGCCTATCGCAACGTCATCGATTCGCTGTTGCCATACGGCCAGCCGGTGCGGGTCGATACTGGGGACCAGCCGTTCAACCTCTACCGGATCGGTGCCGATCGCTGGGTCGTATGGGGGCTGCGCGGCACGATCAGCTTCACCGGCGGTGTTGTTCGCGACATGTACGGGGTGGCGTTGCCCGCTGGTCCGGTCAAGATCGGGTCCGAGCCGCTGATCGTCAGCGGCGCCACCGGCTACACGATCACTGCGTCGCAGGTCGTTGCCGACACGATGCTGCAATATGGCAGCGGATCCTGGAGCTACTGGCGTCGCGACAAGGCGAATGTCGATACCCGGCTCGGCGTGTTCGACACCGATTTCGCGAGCCATTTCGGCGATCGCTGGTCAAAGCCGCTGCGCATCAACAATACCACCGCCGCACCGGCAGGCGATGGCGCGAACCCGATCCGCGCGGTGATCCGCTATACCGCGCCGCGCGCGATGCTGGTCGAACTGTCCGCCTGTTTCAGCAAGGCGAATACGGGCGACGGCGTCGATTACCGGATCACCCGCAATGGCGTGACCGTCGCCTCGGGGATCGTCGTCGACACCGCCACGGTCAACGGGGTCAAGTTCGGCCTCGAAATCGGCGACAAGGTCGATCTCGTGTTCGGCCCCAACCAGACCTATGGCAGCGACTCGTTCTTCTACCGCGCCACGCTGAGCAACCGTGGCCAGGGCACGACGGTGGTCTGCCCCACGGCGTAAGCCGAACCGGCCCCGGCGCTGCGCCCGGGGCCGCGCGCGCTCAGGCGTTGGCGGCGCGGGTGAGGCTGAGGAACACGTCCTCGAGATCGGGTTCCTTGGTCGAGACGTCGACAATGCCGAAGCCGCCCGACTGGACCGCGGCGAGGACTTCGCCGGCGTTGACGCGGTCCTTGGCATAGGTGATTTCGAGCGTGCGCGTGCCCTTGAGCGCGATTTTCTGGAAGCAGGCGTTCGCCGGGACCGTGCCGACGTCGCGGTCGACGGTGACGGCGACGATCTTTTCCTGCGCCTTGCCGACGAGTTCGCGGGTCGGCTCGTTGGCGATCAGGCGGCCGTTGTTGATGATCGCGATCCGGTCGCAGAGCTCTTCGGCTTCCTCGAGATAATGCGTCGTCAGGATCACCGTGACGCCCGCTGCATTGAGGCTGCGGACATAGGTCCAGAGCTGCTGGCGCAGTTCGATGTCGACGCCCGCGGTCGGCTCGTCGAGGACGAGGACGGGGGGCGAATGGACCATCGCCTTGGCCACCATCAACCGGCGTTTCATGCCGCCCGACAGCGTGCGGGCATAGGCGTGCGCCTTGTCCTCCAGATGCACCGCGCGGAGCAGTTCCATCGTCCGGCGCTTCGCCTTGGGCACGCCGTAGAGCCCAGCCTGGATCTCGAGCGTCTCGAACGGCGAGAAGAACGGGTCGAACAGGATCTCCTGGTTGACGATGCCGATCGACGCCTTGGCGTTGCGCGGGTGGGCGTCAATGTCGAAGCCCCAGATCGCGGCGCTGCCGTCGGTCTTGTTGACGAGCCCCGCCAGGATGTTGATCAGCGTCGACTTGCCCGCACCGTTCGGACCGAGCAGCCCGAAGATCTGGCCGCGCGGGACGTCGAACGTCACCCCGTCGAGCGCGCGCTTGGGTGCCGCCGTGCCAACGGGGGCGTAGGTCTTGCAGAGATTGGTGATGGCGATCGCGGCTTCGGTCATGGCTGCGGCATAGCGGCGCGGGGAGGGCGGGTCATCCCCTCGGGGGTCGCAAAGAAGATTTGTTCGCGCGGAGGCGCGGAGATGTCGTATCCAGCCTGTCGGTCGGGAGACCCACTCCGTGTTCCGCCATTCCTGATGTGAAGGTCGCTTCGCGACAAGCGCAACACCTCCGCGCCTCCGCGTGAACAAATCCTTCCTTCCTATCACCTCCGAAGAACCAATTGCCCGCCCCGCCCGCGCTTGCTATCGCGCCCGCATGCATCCGCCGCTCGAAACCACCCGCGTCACCCACGCCCGCGTCGCCTGCGATGGCGCCACCGACATTCCCGGCGGCGCAGCGCTCGGCCATCCGCGCGTCTGGTTGCAGATCGACGAGACCGGCTATGTCGATTGCGGCTATTGCGACCGGCGCTTCATCCTGGTCGGCGGGGCCGCCGATGGCGCGGACCAGTCGACATTGCGCGACCATGGGGATGGCGCAGGGCGCTAAGCCGCTTATATCTATCGGATGACGATAGCTGCAGACCCCCGCTCGTTCCTCTACCGCGACACGCTCGACCCCGAGCAGGCGCAGGCGCTGACCGCCAAGGCGCTCGCTAAGGCCGATGACGGCGAACTCTATCTCCAGTACCGCAAGGCGGAGGCGTTCGGCTTCGACGACGGCCGACTGAAGACCGCCTCCTATGACACCAGCTCGGGCTTCGGCCTGCGCGCGGTGTCGGGCGAGATGACCGCGTTCGCGCATTCGAACGAGATGACCCCCGCCGCGATCCGCCGCGCCGCGGAGACGATGGCGCTGATCGAGCCGGGCGTTGCCGCCAAGGCCGGCCCGCCCCAGGGCACCAACCGCCACCGCTACACCGCCGCAGATCCGCTCGACCTCGTGCCGTTCGCGGACAAGGTGAACCTGTGCCAGACGATCGACGCCGCCGCGCGCGCACGCGATCCGCGTGTGGCGCAGGTGTCGGTCAGCCTGTCGGGAACATGGTCGGTCGTCGAGATCGTCCGCGCCGACGGCTTCGTCGCGACCGACGTGCGGCCATTGGTGCGGCTCAACGTGTCGATCGTCGCCGAGCAGAATGGTCGTCGCGAGACGGGCAGCTACGGCATCGGCGGCCGCTATCTCTACACCGACCTCTTCCAGCCCGAGACGTACAACCGGGCGATCGACGAGGCGCTGTCGCAGGCGTTGGTCAATCTGGAATCCCTCGCGGCGCCGGCAGGCGAGATGACCGTGCTGCTCGGCAATGGCTGGCCCGGCATCCTGCTGCACGAGGCAATCGGCCACGGGCTCGAGGGCGATTTCAACCGCAAGGGCACGTCGGCATTTTCGGGCCGCATCGGCGAGCGCGTTGCGGCCGAGGGCGTGACCGTGGTCGACGACGGATCGCTCCAGGATCGCCGCGGCTCGCTGACGATCGACGACGAGGGCACGCCGACGCGTGAGACCGTGCTGATCGAGGAGGGCATCCTCAAGGGCTATATGCAGGACAGGCTCAACGCGCGGCTGATGGGGGTCGAGGCGACCGGCAATGGCCGCCGCGAAAGCTATGCGCACGCGCCGATGCCGCGGATGACCAACACCTTCATGAAGGCGGGCAACGACGATCCCGCCGAGCTGCTGAGCCGCGTCAAGAAGGGCATCTTCGCCAAGGCGTTCGGCGGCGGGCAGGTCGACATCGTGTCGGGCAAGTTCGTGTTCAGCTGCACCGAGGCGTATCTGGTCGAGGACGGCAAGCTCGGCGCGCCGATCAAGGGCGCGACGCTGATCGGCGACGGCCCCAGCTCGCTGACCAAGGTGCGCGGGATCGGCAACGACTTCGCGCTCGACGAGGGTATCGGTATGTGCGGCAAGGGCGGGCAGTCGGTGCCGGCGGGTGTCGGGCAGCCGACGCTGCTGGTCGACGGGCTGACGGTCGGCGGCACGGCGGCGCAGTAACGGGCGCCGCCGTTCAGCGGCGTCCTAGTCCTCGATCCCGAAGTTCAATCCGCGCGAGACATTGGGGTCGACGACCGCGACCACGAAATAGGCGCCGAACTGCTTTACGCGCTGCAGCCAACCGGTCTTTGCCTTGTAGAGCGCCGGCGTGATCTCGGTCGAGGCGGCGATTTCGGCGTCGACATAGCGGCGGACATGCGCAGCGAAGTCGGGATCCTCGATCCGGATCATCAGCTCCATGTTGATGAACAGGCTGCGCATGTCGAAATTGGCGGAGCCGATATGGACCGCGTCGTCGATGACATACAGCTTGGTGTGCAGCTTGGTCGGCTGATATTCGAAGACGTGAACGCCCTTGCGCAACAGTCCGGCATAGGTGAACCGCGCGGCGGCGATCGTCGCGTTGTTGTCCGATTTCGCGGCGGTGACGATGCGCACGCGGTCGGTGCGACGCCCGGCACGATCGAGCCTGCGCAACATCGTCGGGCTCGGGGTGAAATAGCCGGCGATGATGTCGATCCGCGTCGCGCGGCGCATGTCGTCGCGGACCGCCCGCGCCCAGGGTGACAGCCGCCGCGTCGGTCCGCCGATCAGCCAGCGTGTCGGCCCCTGCGTCTCGCTATACCGGCGCAGCGCATGGTTCAGTTTGCGCAGCTTGCCCTTGGGCTGGTGGATCCAGCTGCTCAACGCATCGAAATAGCCCGTCAGCCGCCCCGCGGCCGGGCCTTCGATCAGCAGGCCGAGATCGCGCCAGGCGTTGTCGGCGATGGTGCCGAAATAGTCATCCTCGACGTTGAAGCCGCCGACGATGATCCGTGCGTCGTCTCGTTCGCCGTCCGCCAGCGCGAGCTTCTGGTGATTGCGCAGCAGATATCGCCGGCCGAATCGTGCGGAGAACCGGCACACCGCGATTCCGGCGGCTTCGAGCGGGTCGAAGAAATCGGCGCTCGCCGCATCGTCGCTGCCGAAGCCGTCGACGATCAGCGCGACCGTCACGCCGCGTTTCGCCGCCGCGATCATCGCCGCGTTCACGCGCTGGCCGGCATCGTCGTCGGCATAGATGTAATAGAGGATGCGCAGCGACTGCCGCGCGCCGTCGATCAGCCCGATCAGCGCCGTCAGGCGTTCGGGGCCCGCCTCAAGCAGGGTCAGCCGGTTGCCATCGACGGTGAAGACCGACTTCGCCGCCTGCGGGGTCGTGGTGCGATCGAGCTCGGGGGCGGGCATGGTCATGGCCCGGGGTAGTGGACATAGCATCGGGCCGATGCAACCTTGCGGCGGGGCGACACGGGGTAGCGCCGGACACCCAACCGGCAAAATCTTGACTTTGTGGCGCGGTGTGGGTAGGCGCCTGTGTTCTCCCTATCGGTGTTTGTTGCGAAGGAAGCGTCATGGCGCGCGTTACCGTCGAAGATTGTGTCGACAAGATCCCCAACCGGTTCGACCTGGTGCTGTTCGCAGCGCAGCGTGCGCGGCAGATCTCGGGCGGCGCCGAACTGACGCTTGACCGCGATCGCGACAAGAACCCGGTGGTCGCGCTGCGCGAGATCGCCGACGAGAACGTCAAGCCCGCGCATCTCAAGGAATCGGTCATTCAGGGCCTGCAGAAGGTTCGTCTCGACGATGACGACGAGGTCGATGCCGTCGGCAGCCTCGCGGCATCGGCCGAGGCGCTGCGCCTCACCGCCGCCGCCCCGCCGCGCAACCAGAATCTGGGTGCCGATTACGAAGGTTGATCGCACGGACGTGGTGCGGCGCTAGCCGGGCCATGTTGTGATCTGACCCTGATCGGTTTCCGGCGAACGATGCTTCGGCATCGCTTGGTTGGTGTGATTGAAAGGCTCGTGGACCTGAAGGTCCGCGGGCCTTTTCTTTGCGGGTGTCGTTGGGGGTGAGGCGGGGGGTAACGGGGGCGGTTCGCATTCGCCGTCCCGATGGCCACCGGTCGCAACCCTCATACCGGTCGCCACCCCGACACCGGTCGCCATCCCACACCGTGCGTCACCGCCCGCACCGTGCGTCACCGCCCGCACCGTTCGCCCTGAGCGTAGTCGAAGGGCATGGGACTCGAGGTGCTTCGACTACGCTCAGCACGAACGGGGTAGGCCGGTTCGATCGGTCGATCAGCGCTCCCGATCGACCGATCGCCCCTTGAACCCCTGCGCCACTACGAACCACTCGACCGAGCCCTTGCGGCTCGCCGGCGGCTTGGCGTGCTTCACGCTGGTGAAGTTGCGCTTCATCTCGGCGACCAGCGCAGAATCAGCGCCGCCCGCGAACACCTTCGACACGAAGGTCCCGCCCTTTTCCAGCACGTCACAGGCGAAATCGAGCGCCGCCTCGACCAGCGCCATCGTCCTGAGCGCGTCGGTCTGCGGATGGCCGACGGTGTTCGCGGCCATGTCCGACAGCACCAGGTCGGGCGCGCCGCCGAGCGCGTCGATCAGCATCGCGGGCGCCGCGTCGTCCATGAAATCCATCTGGAAGATCGTCACGCCGTCGATCGGATCGACCGGCAACAGGTCGATCCCGACCACCGCCGCCTTGGGCAGGCGCCGCTTGATCACCTGTGCCCAGCCACCCGGCGCGATGCCGAGGTCGATGACACGCTTCGACCCCTTGATGACCTCGAACCGTTCGTCGAGCTCGGTCAGCTTGTACGCCGCACGGCTGCGATAGCCCTCCGCCTTGGCGCGCTTGACGTACGGGTCGTTTAGCTGGCGTTCGAGCCAGCGCGTCGACTGCGCGGTCCGCTTGCGTGCGGTGAGGACGCGGGTGTGCCCGCCCGAGCCGCCGCGGCTCATGGCCTGGGGCTCCCCATCAGGCGGCGCAATATGCCCTCGCGAATGCCGCGGTCGGCGATGCCGAGCCGTTCGGCGGGCCAGATGTCCATGATCGTCTCCAATATCGCGCAGCCCGCGACCACCAGGTCGGCGCGCTCGTTTCCGATGCAGGCGAGCTTCGCCCGTTCCTCGATCGCCATGTGCGACAAGTCCGCGCTGATCCGCCGCATCGCGCTGGCGGGCACGATCAGCCCGTCGACCTCCGACCGGTCATAATGGCTGAGCCCGAGATGCACGCTGCCCAGCGTCGTCACGGTGCCGCTGGTACCGAGCAGTCGGGGGCGCTCGACGTCGAGCGGCAGCCGCGCGGCGAACGGCGCGATGCTGTCCGCGACGACCTGGCGCATCCGCGCATAGGCTGCGCGCCGGCCCGCCTCGCCCTTGCCGCCGCCCGCATGTTCGGTCAGCGACACGACGCCCCAGGGGGCAGAATGCCAGTCGAGCACGGTCGGGATCGGCGTCGACGTATCGACCAGCACGAGCTCGGTCGAACCGCCGCCGATGTCGAAGATCAGTGCGGGGTCGTTGCCGGGTTCGATCAGCGCATGGCAGCCGAGCACGGCCAGCCGCGCCTCTTCCTCCGCGGTGATGATGTCGAGATGGATGCCTGTCTCGGCAAGCGCGCGGGCGATGAAGGCGGGGCCGTTGCGCGCCTGGCGACAGGCTTCCGTCGCGACCGAGCGCGCCAGCGTGACGTTGCGGCGCTTCAGCTTGTCCGAACACACGCGCAGCGCGGCGATCGTGCGCTCGATCGCGGCGTCGCTCAGCTGCCCGGTGGACGCGAGCCCCTCGCCGAGCCGGACGATCCGCGAGAACGCGTCGATCACCGCGAATCCGCCGGCCTGCGGGCGCGCGATCAGCAATCTGCAATTGTTGGTGCCGAGATCCAGCGCGGCAAACGCCTGCGCATCGGCCCACCGCCCTCGACCGGGCCGGGTCGCCGCCGGACGGGCAGGACCAGCCTGCCGGGACGGCATTCGGGCGGAAACATCCCCCATCGCCGTAAAACTCACTATCTATATCTGCCGCCGCGGGAAAATACCCGCCCGGTGCTTGGCGACGAATGTAGCGCAGCGCGGCGATTACGCAAGCGACGTGGCGAATTGGCACCATCAGGGCGTTGACACGGCGCAAACCCCCGCTTAGATCGCGCCCTCGCTGATGCCCCGTCGTCTAATGGTAAGACTGCGGTTTCTGATACCGCCTATTGAGGTTCGAATCCTCACGGGGCATCCAGCGCTTCACCCTTCGACGCCGAGACCGAACCTCCATGACAGAGGTATGCGACGGCGTGCCGTCCTTTGGGATCGGCCGGGTGCAGTTCTGCCGCATAGTTGCTGATGCCCCATTTGTGGGTTTGGACCATCACTGCGGACTCAGCGGTGGTCTGGCTTTGCAGTCTTGGGGCGTTCCGCGGCGGCTTTGTCGGTGTTCGGGCGACACAGGCGGGTCAGAGGCTGGCACGCGATGCCCGGATT
The DNA here is from genome assembly GCF_000732685.2 of Sphingomonas sp. STIS6.2. Taxonomy (NCBI): domain Bacteria; kingdom Pseudomonadati; phylum Pseudomonadota; class Alphaproteobacteria; order Sphingomonadales; family Sphingomonadaceae; genus Sphingomonas; species Sphingomonas sp. STIS6.2. The sequence goes on along the minus strand of NZ_JPDP02000051.1, from coordinate 16,883 downwards.
CGAGCAACCCTGCTTGCCATCGGTCGTGGTGCAGGCGCGGCATTCGCGGCGTGTATCGATGCATCCTTGCGGTGCTGCGAGCAGGAGCGCCAACATGAGAACCATCATCGTGTCCTTACATCACGGGAAGTGTCAGCAGATTGCAGGCGCATGCTCTGCTGCGTCAAGCGACGGATCGGAACCGCAAGAAAGCGGACTGCGGTCTATGTCTTCGGTGGCCACGCAACGGTATCATGGTCAGGATGCTGAAGGGATCTAATTCCTGCCAGATGCTCCGCCGCTCGTGGCTCATCTAGCGGGTGTTCGGGGAAATTGGCCAATGCCTGAAAGTCGGCGATGCGCTCGGACGACGCGAGCTGTTCGGTCAGATGAACCAGGCGTGGTTCGTCCATGGCACCGAGCGTGAAACTGATGCTTCCCTCACCATATTCGAAGGTGAGCGGCGTGCCACAATCCCGGCAAAACCCACGACGAGCCTTATTCGAACTCTGAAAATGACCGGGCTGACCGCGGGTCCAGGTCACGGCAGACAAGGGCGCTCCGACATAAGGTCCGAACAGTCCGCCCGTTGCCTTCTGGCACATTCGACAATGGCAGATGGAGGCGTCTTCCAGATCAGCGTCAATCCGGAACCGCACCGCGCCACACTGACATCCCCCAGTGCTGGTCATCATCGCTGTAGAATTCCATATCGGCCGACCATTCGCAATGGGGAGGACGCGGAATATTCGGGGCGGAGCGGCAAGCGGAACGGCAGCATCTGAGGGGGGGGCGTAGCTAGCCACACCGAACGCGGCGTCTTTGCCGAAGGTTAAGGCACTTTGGGAAGCGCGACGAACCCAGTTGAGCTTGCGAAGCGACGATTTTGCCGGGCATGGTCTGATAAGACAACGAGCAGCAATCTGGTGGAGAGATCCGATGGCAGACGCTTCCAATTGGCTCCTTGATCATACCGGCATCGGTGTCACTGACATCGTTCGATCTGCGCGGTTCTACGAAGCAGCACTTCGCCCCCTCGGGGCTAAAGTCGTCATGCGGATCAACGCGACTATGGGGCTGGCCAACGATGGGGACGCCGACCTGGCAGGCGTCGCTTTCGGTACCGAATATCCCGCGTTCTGGCTCGACGTTTTCCATCCAACCGGCGCGAGGCAACACACGGCGTTCCGCGCTACATCGCGCGAAGCTGTCGAAGACTTTTACCGCCACGGGCTGGCGGCGGGAGGGGTGGATAACGGCGCACCCGGTCTGCGTTCGGATGGCTATCCCGAGGGCTATTATGCAGCCTTCATGTACGATCCCGACGGCAACAATATTGAGGCCGTGTACCGTGAGTCTAGGGGGTCGACCTGAGGCGCTTACCCCGTCGGAAGCCCCTGAGAGGACAGCGGCTTCGCCCGAGGCGCTTACAGCCAGCAGGTTTGTACGCTTCCCGATTTTGCATCCACGAAATGGAAAATGGGGAGCCATCGTTTGCACGATGTAGGCACAATGCCCGTTCATGCATGATTGATGGGTATCTCTCTCGTTTGTGCACGGTACGAGGGCTAGGAACAGCGGATGCCCAATGACATCCCGTCCAGCCGTCGCGATACGATCCTTGCCCGCCTATCCCTGGGCGAACCGGTTCATGCTGGTGCGCTTGCCAAGGAGTTCGGCGTTTCCGAGGATGCGATCCGGCGGGATCTGCGGGGTCTTGCCGCGGAGGGCCTGTGTCGCCGCGTCTATGGCGGCGCCTTGCCCGTCGTCGAAGGGGCGAGGCCGATGGCCGAGCGCGTCGGCGAGGATGTGCACAGGAAGCGGGCGCTGGCTGACGCCGCCGTTCGGGTCATCGAACCGAGCAGCCTTGTTTTCATCGACAACGGCAGTTCCAATCTCGCCCTTGTCGAGACGCTGCCGTCCTATCTCAATCTGACCATTGCGACGAGTTCGGTAACGATCGCCGCGGCGCTCCAGCATCGCGACGACATCGATCTGCTGGTGGTGGGGGGCATGATCGACCGGATGATCGGCGGCGCCGTCGATGGTACGGCGCTCGAGGCGATCGCGCGGCTCAATATCGACCTGTGTGTCCTCGGCGCGTGCGCGGTATCCGCCAAGGGGGGCGTCAGTGCCTATGACCCGGCCGACGCCAGTTTCAAACGCGCGCTGAACGCGCACAGCCGCAGCACGATCGTCCTCGCGACGAACGACAAGCTCGGCCAGCACGCCCCGCACCGGGTCCTCGGCGTCGATGCCCTTACGCAGATCGTCGTCGAGCACGACGCCGATGCCGACCTTGTGCGTGATCTGACGAAAGCCGGCGCCACCATCGCGCGTGCCGACCCGCAAGACCCGCGCGGCCAGCGCTGATCCAAGGATATCCGCAGTGACGATTCAAAATTCCGGGGCGCGCCTTGCGACGCGCCTGGCCTTTCTCGTGTCGGGCTTCGGGCTCGCCTGCTGGGCACCGCTCGTTCCACTTGCCAAGCAGAGGCTGGCGATCGGGGACGGATCGCTCGGGCTGCTGCTGCTGTGTCTCGGCCTCGGCTCGGTGGGCGCGATGCAGCTTGCGGGGCCGCTGACCTCGAAGCTGGGCGCGCGACCGGCGATCCTCGTCGGCGGCATCGGGCAGGCGATCCTGCTGCCCTTCCTCGCCTTTGCGCCCACGGTGCCGACCATGGCGGTCGCGCTGCTGCTGTTCGGTGCGTTCCTCGGCGTGATCGAAGTCGGCATGAACGTGCACGCGGTCGAAGTGGAGAAGCAGGCCGGCACGCCGCTGATGTCCGGGTTCCACGGGTTGTTCAGCGTCGGCGGCTTCGTCGGATCGGCGCTGCTGACCGCCGTCCTGTCGTTGAAGATCAGTCCGGGCGCCGGGGTCGTCGCAGCATCGGTCCTGATGATCGCGACGCTGGCACTGGCCGCGCCCCGGCTGATCCCGACCCCCAGGACCGAAGAGGCCCCGCTGGTCGTGATCCCGCGCGGGATCGTGATCCTGCTCGCGGCGCTCGCGGCGATCACCTTCCTGACCGAAGGCGCGATGCTCGACTGGGGGGCGTTGCTGCTGAGCGGCAAGGGCCTGTTACCGGTCACGCAGGCGGGACTGGGCTACAGCGTCTTCGCGGTGGCGATGACCGCCGGCCGGCTGACCGGCGACGCGATCGTCGCGAGGCTCGGGGATCGGCGGACGATGCTGTGGGGCGGGCTGCTCTCGCTGCTTGGCTACGGCGTCATGCTGCTTGCGCCGGTCGCATCGGTCGCGCTCCTGGGGTTCCTGCTGATCGGTCTTGGCGCGTCGAACGTCGTGCCGATCCTGTTCCGCCAGGCTGGCAAGCAGACCGTCATGCCGGCGGGTCTTGCGATCGCCGCGGTCACGACGATCGGTTACACGGGGATCCTCGCGGGTCCCGCCGTGATCGGCTTTGTCGCGCAGGGCATCGGCCTGCCCGCCGCCTTCTGGCTGCTCACGGCCCTTCTGTGTTTCGTGCCGCTGTGCGCGAAGGCCGCCACCGCCAATGGACGTAGATCATGATCCTTCCCGACACTGCCTTCCTGCATCGCCTTGCCGACCTTGCCGATGCCGAGACGATGCCCCGCTACCGCACCGACATCGCGGTCGATATCAAGGTGAAGGAGGGGTATAGCTTCGACCCCGTGACCGAGGCGGACCGGGAGGCGGAGATCGCGATCCGCGCAGAGATCGGTGCGCATTTCCCCGACCATGCCATCCTCGGCGAGGAATTCGGGCTGACGGGCAGCGGGCGTGTTCGATGGGTGCTCGATCCGGTCGACGGCACGCGGCCGTTCATCTGCGGCCTGCCCGTCTGGGGGACGTTGATCGGGCTGACGGTCGACGGACGTGCCGAGCTGGGGATGATGAGCCAGCCCTTCACGCGCGAACGCTTCTGGGCGGATCGCGACGGCGCGTGGACCGAGCGGGACGGTGTGCGCCGACCGCTGGCGACGCGCGACGTCGGCAGCCTCGATCGCGCGATCCTGCACACCACCTCGCCCGAGCATTTCGGCGACGACCTCGCGCCCGGTTTCGCACGGTTGAAGGCGGCTGTGCGGATGATCCGTTATGGCGGCGAATGCTATGCGATGGCGATGATCGCGGCAGGCCGGATCGACCTCGCGATCGAGCCCTTGCTCCAGCCCTATGACATCGTCGCGCTGATCCCGATCATCGAGCGCGCGGGCGGTGTCGTCACGCGGCTCGACGGAGGGCGGGCGGAGGAAGGCGGCGCGGTGCTGGTCGCCGCGACTCCGGCACTCCATGCCGAAGCATTGCGGATCCTGGGATGACCGCTTCCTCGCCGCCCGTGGTGTCACGTCCTGCCCGTCATCGCGCGGATGTCGGCGTGCAGCGTCGGCCCGTCGGGGTTCCAGCCCAGCCGCTCGCGGGTCAGCGCGCTCGACGCCGACATGTCCTTCGACACGAAGGCGGCGAGCCAGCCGAAATGCGCGCTGGCTTCGTCTGCGCTTACCGACGTCACGGGCAGGCTGAAGGTCTCGCCGATCGTCTCGGCAATCGCGCGGAAGGGAATCGCTGTTCGAGGTCGGCCAGCTCGTCACCGAGCTGTGCGCGACTAGTCCCGAATTCGCGGCTCTATGGGGGACAATTACGTGCGCTTCCACGGCGAGGGCACCAAGCGGCTGCACCACCCCGTTCTGGGCGCGATGGAGCTGGAATATTCGGGCTTTGCGGTCGATGGTCGCCCCGACTTGGGGATGATCGTCTACAACCCGGTCGATCCCGATATGGCCGATCGCATCCGCGCGGTGCTCGCGGGCTAGTCAGCAAGCAGGCAGCAGGAGTTTTCGTGTCTGGCGTCGGATGTTCCTTAGGATCCCAATGGGAGCTGAGGCGCACGGACGAGATGCAGAACAAGCGACACGCGTGATACAGAAGGGTGCGCTTACCCTGAATGCCGATGACGCGCCCGTCCTGCTTTCGCGGCGGAGCGGCGCGTCGTCGTGCGGGGCGTTCAGCGGGCTTCGGCGATCAACTTTGCCGCGGCGGGGGTGTTCCATTCATAGCCACCCAGCATGCGCCAGACCTCGCGCCCGTCCGAATCATAGAGGATCGTGGTCGGCAGGTTCGCCTGATAGGCGATGCTGAGCGAGGCCTTGGCGTCGAGATAGGGTTTCAGCGTCGTGAACGCCTTTTGCGCGAAGAACGGCGTGACCTTCTCGGCGCCCTGAAGGTCCTGGCTGACCGCGACGACCTGGACCTTGTCCTTCATTGCGCCCGCGACCGCGTCGAGTGTCGGCATCTCGGCGACGCAGGGCGCGCACCAGGTCGCCCACAGGTTGAGCAGCAGCGGCTTGCCCTTGAAGCTGGCGAGCGTGACGGACTTTCCACCGGGGGCGGTGAAGCTGGACGTCGGCCCCGTCTCGCCCTTGTGGCTGCGGTCGATCTTGTCGACCGGGGCGACGGGGGTGCCGGTCGCTTCGTCGGGCGAGGCCGCGACTTCGTCCGATGCGGCGCCATTGCCCATCGCGGCGCCTGCCGCGTTTGCTTGCTCCGGAGCCGGCGATTTCCTATCGCAGCCCGCAATCAGCATTGCGCTACCCAGGAGACAGACGATCGACGCCCTTGAGAGCAGAGAAGGGGAGGACATGGACGGCTCCAATGCGATGTGGGGTGGACGCTTCGCCGAGGGTCCGGCCGCGGTCATGCGGGAGATAAACGCCTCGATCCCCTTCGACAAGCGACTGTGGAAGCAGGACATCGCCGGCTCCAAGGCGCATGTCGCGATGCTCGGCGCACGCGGTATCGTGTCGGCCGAGGACGCCGCGACGATCGCTGCGGGTCTCGACCGCGTCGCCGAGCACTATGCTGCCAATGGCGTCGCCGAGGACCTCGTCCTCGAGGATATCCACATGCAGACCGAGGCGCGGCTGGCCGAGGCGATCGGTCCGGTCGCGGGGCGGCTGCACACCGCGCGGTCGCGCAACGACCAGGTCGCGACCGACTTCCGGCTCTGGGTCCGCGATGCGATCGACCAGGTGCTGGCGGCGCTCGGCGGGTTCCAGGCGGCGCTGCTCGTGCGGGCCGAGGAGCATGCGGCGAGCGTGATGCCGGGGTTCACGCATCTGCAATCCGCGCAGCCGGTGACGCTCGGCCATCACCTGATGGCGTATCACGCGATGATCGCGCGCGACGTCAGCCGGTTTGCGGATGCGCGCGTGCGAATGAACCGCTCGCCGCTCGGCTCGGCGGCGCTGGCGGGGACGGGCTTTCCGATTGACCGCGAGATGACCGCGCATGCGCTCGGCTTCGACGGGCCGATGACCAATTCCCTGGACGGGGTCAGCGACCGCGACTTCGCGCTCGATTACCTCGTCGCGGCCACCCAGTGCGCGTTGCACCTGTCGCGGCTGGCGGAGGAATTCGTGCTCTGGGCGTCGCAGCCCTTCGGCTTCGTCGCGCTCAGCGACCAGTGGTCGACGGGCAGCTCGATCATGCCGCAGAAGCGCAATCCCGATGCCGCCGAGCTCGTGCGTGGGCATTCGGGGCGGATCATGGGCTGCATGACCGCGCTGATGGTGACGATGAAGGGCCTGCCGCTCGCCTATTCGAAGGACATGCAGGACGACAAGCCGCCGGTGTTCGAGGCGCACGACCTGCTCGCGCTGTCGATCGCGGCGATGACCGGGATGGTCGAGAGCGCGACGTTCCGGACCGAGCGGATGCGCGCGGTGGCCGAGGCGGGCTTTGCGACCGCGACGGACCTTGCCGACTGGCTGGTGCGCGAGGCGGGGCTGCCGTTCCGTGAGGCGCACCATGTGACGGGACGTGCGGTGAAACGCGCGGAGGATCTGGGCATCGCGCTCGACGCTTTGTCGATCGAGGATCTGCAGGCGATCGATGCGCGGATTGATGACCGGGTCTACGGCGTATTGTCGGTCGATGCGTCGGTCGCCAGCCGGACCAGCTTCGGCGGCACCGCGCCCGACAATGTACGCGCCGCGATCCGCGCCGCACGGGAGACGAGCGAATGACACGCCTGATCCTTCTTGCCGGGCTGACCCTGTCGGGTCTGTCGCTGACCGCCTGCGGGGCGGCCGACGGGCTCGAACCCGCGCCCGGCAAATCGCTGCCGGTCGCGCCTTACGGGGCGAAGACGACACCGACGCCGACCGCGCTGCTGACACCGACGCCGCAGCAGCGCCCCGAACGCAGTGATGAATTGCTCACCAGCTCGCGCGAGCGGCGGAGCGACGAATTCAACCTGCCGCCTTCCAACTGATCACAGGCCAGCATGGACCATTTCCACTATCGCGACGGCGTCCTTCATGTCGAGGACGTCGCGCTTCCCGCGATCGCCGAGGCGGTCGGGACGCCCGTCTATGTCTATTCGACCGCGACGTTCCGCCGTCATGCGCAGGTGTTCCGCGATGCGCTGAAAGGCGCGGGGCGCGTGCATCTGGCCTATGCGATCAAGGCCAATCCGAACGTCGCCGTGCTGCGCGTCCTGGCAGACGAGGGTTACGGCGCGGACGTGGTGTCGGCGGGCGAGATGGCGCGCGCGCTGGCGGCGGGCATTCCCGCGTCCGACATCGTGTTTTCGGGCGTCGGCAAGACCCGCGACGAGCTCGCCCGCGCGCTCGATGCCGGGATCGGCCAGTTCAACCTCGAGCTCGAGGAGGAGGGCGAGGTGCTTGCCGCACTCGCCCGCGATCGCGGTATTCGTGCACCGGCGGTGCTGCGCGTGAACCCCGATGTCGATGCGGGCACGCACGCCAAGATTTCGACCGGGCGCAAGGAGAACAAGTTCGGCGTGCCGATCGACCAGGCACCGGCGATGTTCGATCGGCTGGCCCGGCATGACGGGCTCGACCTGCGCGGGGTGGCGATCCATATCGGCAGCCAGCTCGCCGATCTCGCCCCGCTCGAGGCGGCCTATGCGCGGATCGGCGAACTCGTCGCCGAACTGCGCGCGGCGGGGCACGTCATCAGCCGGGTCGATCTGGGCGGCGGTCTCGGCGTACCGTACAAGCCCGACGACGTGCTGCCGAGCCCGGCCGACTATGGCGCGATGGTCGCACGTGCGACCGCCGGCTGGGACGTCGAGCTGATGTTCGAGCCGGGGCGCGTGATCGCAGGGAATGCCGGCGTGCTGCTGACCAAGGTCATCTGGGTGAAGCCGGGCGTCACCAACCCCTATGTGATCGTCGATGCGGCGATGAACGACCTCGCGCGCGTCGCGATGTACGATGCCTATCACGACTTCGTCGCGGTCGAGCCGGGCGGCGAGCGGATGACCGCGAACATCGCCGGGCCGGTGTGCGAGACCGGCGACACCTTTGCGATGGGGCGTGACATCGACGTCGTGAAGTCGGGCGATCTGGGCGTGTTCCGCACCGCGGGCGCGTACGGCGCGACGATGGCGTCGACCTATAACAGCCGCGCATTGGTGCCCGAGGTGCTGGTCGATGGCGACCGGTTCGCGGTGGTCGCCGACCGGATCGAGCCCGAGACGATCCTGGCCGCCGAGCGCGTTCCCGAATGGCTCAAGCGGTGAGCCTGCACAGCCTGCCGCTGTTCGTGCGGCTGGCGGGTCGCCCGGTCATCCTGCTGGGCGAGGGCGAGGCGGCGGATGCGAAACGCCGGCTGCTCGACCGCGCCGGCGCGCACGTCGTCACCGATGAGGCCGCCATGGCCGCGCTGGCGATCGTCGCGATCGACGACGAGGCGGAGGCGCTCGAGGCGGTCGCGCGGCTCAAGGCGCGCGGTGTGCTCGTCAATGCGGTCGACCGGTCCGAGCATTGCGACTTCACGCTGCCCGCGATCGTCGACCGCGAGCCGGTGCTGATCGCGATCGGGACCGGCGGCGCGTCGGCCGGGCTGGCGGCGGCATTGCGGCAGCGGCTCGAGGCGCTGGTGCCGGCGGATCTGGGCGGGCTGGCAAGCGCACTGCAGCGCGCGCGGGGCGCGATGCGTACGCGCTTCCCCGATGGCGGTGCGAGACGGCGTGCGCTGGCCGATGCGCTTGCGCCGGGGGGCGTGCTCGATCCGCTCGGACCGTCGCGCGACGTGGCCGGCTGGCTCGACCGGGGATCGGTGCAGGACGGGGCGATCGTGCGGATGACGCTCGCATCGCGTGACCCCGACGATCTGACATTGCGGCAGGCGCGGGCACTTGCCAGCGCCGACCGGGTCTATCACCGCAGCGACGTGCCCCCGGCGATCCTCGATCGCGCGCGCGCGGATGCGGCACGGATCCCGTGCGATGCGCCGCCCGATGCGCAGGGTTCGGGGCTGGTTGTCGATGTGGCGATGCGCGCGTGAGCGGGTTCGGGTTCAAGGTCGCTGACGGAGTCGCGTCGCGGCTCGCGGTCGAGGCGGCGCCGGCCGCGAGCGGCGATCTGGTCTGGGTGCATCTGTCGACCACCGAGGACGAGGCGCAGGCCTGGCTTCGCGACGAGGCCGGGCTCGAATCCTATGTGATCGACGCACTGACCGCGACCGAGACGCGGCCGCGTTGCGAGGCAGTCGGCGAGGGGGCGTTCCTCAACCTGCGCGGGCGGACGAACGAGGAGATGGATTCGTCCGACCTGCTCGCGTCGCTGCGCATCTGGGTGGTCAAGGGACGCGTCTATTCGCTGACGCGCAAGCCGCTGGTCGCGATCCCGCTGGTTGAAAAAGAGGTCGAGGCGGGGCGGGTGCGCGATCCCGGCGACCTGATCACCGCGTTCGCGACCGCGATCACCACCGATCTTGACCCCGAGGTGGCGGCGCTGGGCGACGAGCTCGACGATTGCGAGGAGCGCCTCGACGCCAAGCATGTCTTCGCCCTGCGCCGCACCGTCAGTGAGGTCCGCGTGGCGGCGATCAGCTATCGCCGGTTTCTCAATCCGCAGCGTGCCGCGCTCGAGAAACTGGCTGCGTTGCCCGGCGACTGGCTGCGCGACGACGACCGGCTGCATCTGGCGGCGGCGGCGGACCGCGCGGCGCGAATGGCCGAGGAGCTCGAATCGATCCGCGAGCGATCCGCGCTGACGCACGAGGCGCTGACCGACCTGCGCGCGGAACAGATCGACAATCGCTCGCTGATCATCTCGGTCGCGGCGATGGTGTTCCTGCCGCTGACGTTCCTGACCGGGCTGTACGGGATGAACGTGAAAGGGCTGCCCTTTGCCGAGGAGCCCTGGGCGTTCGATGCGATCGCGGGCGGCTGCCTGGTGATCGCGCTGGGTATCGTGATCTACTTCGTCCAGCGGCACTGGTTCGAACGGTAGCGGCTCAGGCCGCGCTGGCGGTGCGCCAGGCCTGCGCGATCTCGTCGAGCGTGTCCGCGGTGGTGCGGAAGATCGAGCCGTCCTGGCCGACCGATGCGTCGACGATCGTCCGGCGCGCGCCTGCATAGAGCCGCGCGAGCGTTTCCGACACCGCGCCGCCGCGGTCGAAATCGAGCCCCGCTTCGAGCGCGAACAGGATCGCGGTCGCGCGGGTCACGCGGTCGCTCTTGGTCGCATATTGGCGATTGTCGGAGGCCCAGGCGGCGGCACGCAGCGCCGCGACGAGTTCCTTGTAGAGCAGCTGGACGAGGCCCGGGCCGTCGGTCGTGGTGCGGCCGACCGCGTCGATCTGGCGATAGGTGGCGAACGGGTCGCGCGTGAGGGTGGTTGCGTACATCACGAGTCGCTCTTGTTCCAGGCGGCGATCTGGTTGGTGAGGAAGCTCTGGATCGACTTGTACGACGACACGCGCGAATTCATGCTCGAGAATTGCTGCGTCAGGCGGGTGGTCATCGCCGCGGACTGATCCGCGATCTTGGCCTCGGCATCGGCGATCGCGGATTGCGCGGCGGTGTAGCGCGTCTGCGAGGCGCCGAGCCCGAACGTCGTGTTGGTCGCGCTGGTCGTGATCGCGTTCAGCACCGCGCCAAGCCCCGTCTTGCCGTCCGCCGAGCCGTTCAGCATCGTCTCGATCGCGGTCGAATTGGTCAACATCGCGTTCGACAGCGCGGCGGCATCGACGCGCAACGTGCCGTCACGATTGGTCGCGACGCCGATCTGCGCGAGCGTCGTCGGGCTGCCGCCACCGGTGTCGCCCGACAGCGGCGCCAGCGTCAGCGCCTTGAGCGACGACAACAGTGTCTTTGCCGCCGGGTCCGCGCGCAGCACGCCGGTCACCGGGTCGGTCTGCTCGGTCAGCGTTGCCATGACCTGGTTATAGGTCTCGACGACGTCGGATACCGCCTGCGACAGCGCGCTGGTCGGCGTCGTGCTGCCCAGCGTGACCGGGCCGGTGGACACGGCGTTGAGCTGCAGTTTGACGCCCGTCACCAGGTTGTTGATCGTGTTGCTCGCGCGCTCGACCGCGATCCCGTCGACGGTCAGCTTGGCATTCTGCGCCGTCGCCGTGACGCTGGTGTTGGTCGCGCCGGGCCCGACATTATAGGCGGCCAGCTTGCCGCTCGTGTCCGTCGTCGCGTTCAGCGTGAACGCCTGTGAAGCGCCGGTCGCGCCCTTCATCGACAGATAGGCGCTGCCGTTCGAATCGGTCACGACCGAGGCGGTGATGCCTGCGCCCTTCGCGTTGATCGCCGCAGCGATCCCGTCGAGGCTGGCGTCGGTGACGTCGATCGTCACCGCGGTGCCACCGCCTGCGGTGAAGCCGGTCATCGTCGTCCCCGCCGCGTCATAGGTGGCGGTGCCGAAATTGAGCGTGAAGCTGCCTGAGCCGATCACCGCGGTGCGATCGGCGACCGCGGCGGTGGTGCGGATCGTCTGCGCGCCGGCGAGCTGGTTGACCGAGATGGTCGACGACAGCCCCGAGACCTTCGCGCCCGCCAGCGCGCTGACGCCGAGCGCGGCGGTATTGGAGCTGGTCGGCTGGCTGGTCAGCGTGCCGCCCTTCACCAGCGCGGCATAGGCGGTCGAGAAGCCCGAGATCGCGCTCTTCAGCGATGCGAGCCCCGAGATCTGCGTGGTGATCGTCTTCGACTTGGCGGTCAGCTGCGCAGTCTTGGCCGCGAACTGCGCCTCGACCAGCGAGGGCACCAGGCTTGCGGTGTCGATCCCCGAGCCGGCATTGAGCGAGGTCAGCAGCGACTGCGCCGCGTTCTTCGTCACGCTCGCCGCGGTCGGCGTCGGCGTGGCCGCCGGGGTTGGCGTCGCGGTGCTGCTCGTCGTCGAAATTGCCATGCCGGAATCCTTGCGCGCTCGAATGGAATAACGACCGCGGCCGCCGGATCTTTAGGGAAGTTTCACGCCGTTTTCGTCGAACCGCGCATCGACCGGCACGGTGATCGCGGGCTGCGGCATCGGCGTGCCGCCCGCCGCCGCGTTCAGCCCGAAGACGAAGGCGAGGACGGTCGCGATCGCCATGTACAGGTCGTCGCGAACCTCCTGGTTCTCCTTGCTCGTATAATAGACGGCACGCGCGAGCAGCGGATATTCGAGCACGGGTACGCGGGTCTCCGCGGCGAGTTCGCGGATCGCCAGCGCGGTCGCGCCGCGGCCCTTGGCGACGACGACGGGCACTTGGTCCTTGCCGCGATCATAGCGCAGCGCGACCGCGAAATGCGTCGGGTTGGTCAGGATGACATGCGCCTCGCCGACCGCCTTGCGCATGTTGCCGCTTGCCATCGCACGCATCTTGGCGCGCTGCTGACCCTTGGCCTCGGCATTGCCCTCATTGTCCTTGTGCTCGTCCTTCACCTCCTGTTTCGACATGCGCATCTTGCCGAGGCGGCGGATGATCTGGATCGGCACGTCGATCCCGGCGATCGCGACGAGCCCGAACGCCATCGCGATCAGGATCGACGAGAACGTCCCGCCGAGCGTCGTCAGCGCCTGGTTGAGATCGGCGGACGAGGCGAGCCCCATCGTCGTGTGCGATGCCTGCCACAGCATCCAGCCGCCGATCGTGCCGAGCAGCGCGACCTTCAGCAGCGACTTGCCGAGCTCGATCCATCCGGTCGGGCCGAAGATCCGCTTGAGACCCGAGGTGGGGTTGATGCGCGTGAACTTGGGCGCGAGCAGCTTGCCGTTGAAGCCGAGCGAGCCAAGCCCCGCCTGGCTGAGCACCGCGGCGACGAGGCTGACGACGAACAGCGTGACCAGCGACGGCGCAAGCTTCCACCCCGCTTCCTGGAGCGGGCGCCAGGGCGAGAAATCCTCGACGTCCGCGCGCCCGAACTGGAAGCTCGACGCCATCACCGCCTTGCACGCGGCGATCAGCGAGGGGCCGGCATAGATCAGCCAGGCGACGCCCGCGAGCATGCTGAGCGCGGTGGCAAAGTCGCGCGATCGAAGGATGTCGCCCTTCTCGACCGCGTCCTTCTTGCGCTTGTCGGTCGGGGCTTCTGTCTTTTCGCCGAATTCGTCCGCCATCAGCCGAGCACCAGGCTCTGCGTGGCTTCGAGGCCTTCGCGGATGATCACGACCATATAGTCGCCCATCGCCGGGAAGCCGACCGCGAGCGCGACGACGCCGACCGCGAGGCTCGCAGGCAGGCCGACCGAGAACAGGTTGAGCGCGGGTGCGGCGCGGCTGATCATGCCGACGACGATGTTGAGGCACAGCAGCAGGAAGCCGACCGGCAGCGCGAGCAGCAGCCCGGCGAGAAACGCATAGCCGCCGAAGAACGCGATCCCCCGCAGCCGGTCGACGCCGAGCCATGCGGCGCCGGGCGGCATCACGTCATAGCTTTTGACGAGCATCTCGACGAGCACGAGGTGGCCGTCCATCGACAGGAACAGCAAGGTCAGCATGATCGAGAAGAACTGGCCGAGCGCGGGGCTCGACCGGCCGTTCTGCGGATCGACCGACGAGGCGAAGCCGAGGCCCATCGACCCGCCGATGATCTCGGCGGCGATCACCGGCGCGGCAAACGCGATCTGCAGCACGAAGCCGAGCGCGAGCCCGACCAGCGCCTCGGCGGCGACCGCGAGCACGGTCGCCGTCGCGAAGATCTGCTGTGGCGGCTGGACCGGGTGCGCGGCGAGCACGAGGAAGCCGATTGCGCCCGACAGCGTGACGCGCACGGTGACGGGTACCGACACGTTGCCGAACACCGGCGCGGCGATGAACGTCGCGCCGATCCGCACCATGACGAACATCAGTGCCCAGAGCTGCGGCTCGATTGAGAGGCCGAAGCCGAGCACCTGCCTATTTCACCAGATCGGGGATGCGTTCGAAGATGCTGACGGTGAAGTCGCTCAGCAGCCCGAGGATCAGGCTGCCGAAGATCATGATCGACACCGCGACGACGAGCAGCTTCGGCACGAACGACAGCGTCTGTTCGTTGATCGATGTCGCCGCCTGGATCATGCCGAGGATCAGCCCGGCCAGCAGCGCCGGGATCAGGATCGGCGCGCTGGCGAGCGCCAGCACCCACATCGTCTGGTTGGCGATAGTCAGGAAATATTGCGCGTCCATGGCTTATGATGCTTCCGTTCGCCCTGAGCCCATCGACTGCCTGGAAGGCAGGCGTTCGAGCTGACGTCCAAGGGCCTGGGACTCATGTGCTTCGACTGCGCTCGGCACGAACGGGAGTGTGGGTGCATCCACCGGGTCAGGTCGCGAACGAGTTGGCGAGGCTGCCCATTGTCAGCGCCCAGCCGTCGACGAGCACGAACAGCAGCAGCTTGAACGGCATCGAGATGATCGTCGGCGACAGCATCGCCATGCCGAGCGACATCAGCACGGTCGCGACGACGAGGTCGATGACGATGAACGGCAGGAAGATCAGGAAGCCGATCTGGAACGCGGTCTTGAGCTCCGAGGTGACGAACGCCGGCAGCAGGACCGAGAAGGGGATGTCGCGCGGCGAGGCATAGGGGCCCGACTTCGCCATCTCGGCGAACATCGTGACGTCCTTGATCCGCGTCTGCTTGACCATGAACGCGTGGAGCGGGACGCCCGCGGTGGTGATCATCTGCGTGCCCGCGAGCTGGCCGGCGGCATAGGGCTGGATCGCGGTCGTGTTGATTTGGGTGATCGTCGGCGCCATGATGAAGAAGCTGAGGAACAGCGACAGGCCGAGCAGCACTTGGTTGGGCGGCGTTTGCTGCAGGCCGAGCGCCTGGCGCAGGATTGCCAGCACGATGATGATCCGCGTGAAGCTGGTCATCATCAGCAGGATGCCCGGCAGGATCGTGAGCAGCCCCATGATGATGAGGACCTGCAGCGACAGCGACAGCGAGCCGCTCTGCCCGCTATTGCCCGCTGCCTGGCCACCGAGCTGGCCGAGCGCGCGGTCGACCGCGTCGCCGACCGCCGGGCTGGCGGGGGCGGGGACGGCCTGCGCGAAGGCCGGCATGGCGAGGAACAGGGCGACCAGCAGCGCGAGGCCGACCCACAGCCACGCAGCGCCACGCGACTGCGTCCTGACCTCTACAGCGGTAATCAGCGCCGGGCCCGACCCCTTGCGCGTAACGATCAGGCTCATGCGTCGACCTTGTCGATCAGGTGCACGCCGCCGCGACCGACCGAGACGAGCAGACGCCGGCCCTCGAAATCGATCACCGCGAGGCGCAGGCCCGGCGAGATCATCATCGTTTCCTTGACGCCGATCAGCCGCGACGTGGGCTTGCCGGGCATGCGGCTCTCGAACTTGCGCCACAGCAGCAGACAGCCGACCATCAGCCCGCAGACGAGCGGCAGGAGGATGACGAGTTTCAGGATATAGGACCAGAGCATCGGATCAGCCGCGCGCCGCGAGCGACTTGTCGGGGCTGACCAGCTCGGTCATCCGCACCCCAAACCGCTCCCCGACGGTGACGACCTCGCCGCGGCCGATCAGCGTGCCGTTGACGAACACGTCGAGCAGCTCGTTGGCCTGGCGATCGAGCTCGATCACGCTGCTTTCGCTCAGCGCGAGCAGTTCGCGCAGCGTCAGGCTGGTCGAGCCGATTTCGACGGTCAGCTTGACGTCGACGTCCTGTAGCAGCCTGAAATTGGCGGCCACGGCGGCGTCGACCGGAAAAGTACCGGCCATGTCGGTCATGCTGCGAATCCTTCGTCGATACGGGTAATGGAGGTGAGCTGGATGGCGGCGAAGCCGTTGGACGTGCCGACCGTGCCGCAGCCAAGCCGGTCGTTACCGACCATCACGGGGACGTCGCCCGAGATCGTGATCGGGATCACGTCGCCGGGTTTCAGGTCCATCAGCATCTGCAGCGACACGACGGGTTCGGCGAGCACCGAGCGGATCGGGAAGCGGATGTTCATCGCCGCGCGGGTCAGCTCGTTGCGCCAGGCCGGATCGGGCTCGGCGGTCTTGCCGAGCACCTTGGTGGTGAGCGACGGCGCGTGCGGCTTGAGCGCGGTGACCGGGTAGACGAGGTCGAGAAAGACCGGCTTGCCCGCCCCCGTCGCCAGCCCGAAGCGGGTGACGATCATCGCATCCTCGCCGTCGAGCTCGGCGATCATCGCCGGGTTCACCTCGACACGGGTCGGCTGGAACTCGAACCGCGCCATCGGCTCCCACGCGGTCTTGAGCGGGGTCGCGATCAGCTGGCCGATCCGCGCGATCATCGCTTCGCCCGCGGGCGAGAATTCGGCCGGCAGCACCGGTGGTACCGCGCCCGTTCCGCCGAAGAACAGGTCGAGCAGCTCGAGGATGAATCGCCCGTCCATCACGCACAGCGCCTGCGCGGCGCCCGGCGTCATCACCATCGGCAGCCAGGCGATCAGCCCGTCGCCGCGCTCCGCCCGGTAGTCGGCAAAACGCTGGACGACGAGTGGCTCGGCCCAGCTGCGCACTTCCTGGCGCAGCATCGGCTCGAACACGCCGCGCAACGTCCGCGCGAACCGGGCGGACAGATGCTGCAGCGTGTGGAGGTCACCGAAGGGATTGAGCTTGGCCGACCCCAGCATGCCCGAATGGGCCGCCTGGGGACGATCGCGCTCGCGCCGCTCGCGCATCGTCTTTTCTGGGGGGG
>NZ_JPDP02000050.1:0-10662 GCF_000732685.2 Sphingomonas sp. STIS6.2 | reverse complement strand
GGGTTCGCTGCGCGACGCGCGCGCCGACCTAGCACTCTGCGACGTGCGCCGCGGCCTCGCCGTCGACGCCTGGCCGCGCTGACACCCCGCTTTGCTGATGAACGACCAACCCGCTTCCCTGAATAGGAGTGTCCACGCATGGCCGTGCTGACGTATATCCCGAACAACGCGTCCGCACGCGACTGGCGCGACACGGTGAACGCACTGATCAAGCGTGTTGACGCTCTTGACGCGGCTGGCATCCCGGTGGCGACTCCCGCGCCAGCATTCACGACGCAGCCGAGCATCAGTCCGACCAGCGGCACCGCCGGTTCGACGGTGTACGCCGCGACACCAGGCACCGTCAGCAACGGCTCGGTCGTATCTCGTGCCTGGCTGCTGAATGGTGTCGCCATCAGCAACGGCGTGACGGCCGTGCCGGCGTCGTCCGGCACGCTTACCTATCAGGAGACGGCGTCCGGCCCCGGCGGCACAACGACGTCGACGGTCCAGGTGGCGGCTGTGACTGCGGCCGCAACCGCACCAACGCCGGCACCGTCCTTCACCTCGCAGCCCAGTATCAGCCCGAACAGCGGCACTGCAGGCGCGACGACATTCGCCGCGACCGGGGGCAACGTCAGCAATGGCTCGATCACGTCACGATCCTGGACGATCAACGGGACGGTGATCAGCACCGGCCTGACGGCGTCTCCGGCATCGTCAGGCACTTTGACCTATCAGGAGGCAGCAACCGGACCAGGCGGCACCGCGCAGTCGACGGTGCAGCAGGTGACCGTCGCGAGCGCGGCCGCGGCAGCGCCGGCCTTCACGTCGCAGCCGACGGTCAGCCCTTCGACTGGCACGGCTGGGACGACGACCTACACAGCAACGCCCGGCGCCGTGTCGAACGGTTTGATCACGTCTCGCGCATGGGCGCTCAACGGCTCGACGATCAGCACGGGGCTAACCACGGCCCCCGCTTCTGCTGGCACGTTGACGTATCAGGAGTTCGCATCCGGGAACGGTGGCACGGCTCAGTCCACGGTGGCGTCCGTTACGGTCTCGGCCGCGGCCAACGGCACCGACTTCACCATGACGCAGCTCGCTGCGCCAAACCGCATCTATCAGCGTCAGACTGTTACCGGGGGCGGTCAGGGCAAGGGTGTCGGTACGATCCCGGTACCGGTCAACGTCAGTGCGCTTGGGACGCCGCGCTTCCGCATCCGCGCCTCTGACGGCACGATCCTGCAGGCGAATACGGCACTTCCCGCCTTTACCGCCACGGGTACTCAGACCCTCCAAGTCACCGGGGTCGATGCTCGCCTTGGCTGGTTCTATGTCGACCTGTCGGTCGATGGCACGACCTGGCAGAACGGCACCGTACTGGTCGGCATGGGCAGCCTCACTGCCGTATCCGGTCAGTCGCTTGCTACCCGCATGTTTACCGCGCGCGACAGCCAGGCAACCGTCACGATCGCATCGACCGGCGTTTCGATCCCGGCCAATACGTCGTGCTTCGCCCAAGCGCTTGAGCCAACCGCAACGGCTGCGGCGCTGCCAAGTTGGGGCCTGATCGCGGAAGGCACAGGACCATACAACAGTGCCTTCGCGGCGGAATATCTCGGCAACCGTATTGCCGCTACCGGGGTCAATTGCGCACTCGTGGGCTATGCTCGCGGTTCGCAGTCGATCACGCGGTTCGTTCCCGGCGGTGCGGACAGCGCTGGCCTGCGCGCGGCGCTCGATGCGGTAGGCGGTTTCGAAACCTTCATCTGGATGCAGGGGCACACCGACAGCCTCGCCGGCATGTCGAGCGCCACGTATCAGGGGCACCTTTCGTCCCTGTTCACGGATATGACTGCACGCAACGCAATCCGCGGCTCGAACTATAACAAGCTGCTCGGTACCATTCCGAACATCACCAGCACTGCATGGGGAACGCCCGCGCAGATCCTGACGATCCGTAGTGCGGCATCGGCTTGGGCTGCTGCCAATGGTGGGGTCAGGATCAACGCGCAGGATATCGAATTGTATGATGGCGTGCATCAGTCGCAAGCCGGTTCCGCGCGCCTTGCAGACCACTTCTACCGTGCCTCACGTCCTGGGATCGGCCTCCCCGGCGATGATAGCGGTCCGTCGCTGGCGTCTGGTGCACGCGCGGCAGGCGCGGTTGATATCGTTCTGCCCGTCACTTACCCGACCGGTGCAACCGCGCTCGTTTCGGTCGGTACGCCCGCCAATCGCTTCTCGGTGTTCAACAGCGGATCGATGACATCGCCTCTCGCGCTCGACTCGACGACGCCTATCACGATCGGAAGCAGTTCGATTACGCTTCGCCTCGCTGCGGCACCCGCCGATACCCAGGCACTCGATGTCTATGCGTTTGCGCCGATTGATGCCGCTAACGGCCAGAGCAACGCGGTCTATGATAACCACACGGACGGCGATGGCATTACACGCGGTCGTCAGCTCATGGCGACGCTATCGCCTGTCGTCGTCGCGGCGCCGGGCGGTGGCGGCGGCACGCCTATCAAGGTCGGGCCGGATCTGACGGTAACCGGGACGCCCGTCTATCAGGCGGGTCGGACCAACTTCGGACAAGAGCGCACCGCGGCAGGTTACGGGCGAGCTGCTTCGGGTACCGGCATTGACGTTTTGATCGCAACCCAAACGTGGACGATGGAGTGCGTCATCGCGCTCGACACCGGGCCGACTGCCGTCAAAGTCGTGGGTGGTATTTCAAAACGCGGTTGGATCGGAGTCGCAGCTGGCGGCAAACTGGTTGCCAATTATCAGAGCACCGCTTCTACCAATGGTGACGTGTATATGAACGGCACGTCTCCAACTGGCGACGGTACGAATCCTATTATCACTGATGGAGCCCGCCATCATGTAGCGTTGGTGGTAACCCCAAGTGGCGGTTCGCTATATGTCGATGGTATCCTGATTGGGACATCGGCAACGGCACCTTCTACCACCGTCGGCAACAGCGTGTTCAATCTCGGCGCGTACCAAAACAACGCTTCGTTCGTCTTCCCGGGTTCGATTGATGAATTTGCCGTTTGGACAGTCGCCAAATACACCGCCGCCTTTACGCCGCGAACCAGCCCTCTCGTTGGCAATGAAGCGGGTCTTTCCGCGCTCTACCATCTCGACGGTGACATGAATGCGGCGACGTACATCGCCTGACCTTGATCGGCGGCGATACGCTTAAGGCGCCGCCCGTCCGCCTCCGCACTGCCAGCATAGATTCTCTTCGCCAAGCACCACGTCAGGAGCGTCGATGTCATCGAATGCAGCGCCGCACCCGACGCAAAGTCCGGCCGCTTGGCGCTGCTCTCGTAAGGCGGCATCAGCCTTAAGCTTAGCGGAAAGCGCACGGAACGGCAGGGTTAGTGCCTGAAGGAAACTGTTCATCAGCCTGCGTAACATTCGCTCGTTGTAATGCAACTTGACCCAATCCAACACGAAAGAAGGTGATTCCCATGCGTGATATTATGCGCCGTCTCCTCTTAATTGGCCTCGCGCTTGTTGCCGTTCCGGCAACCGCGCAGACCGAACACATCGTCACCGGCGCCAGCCCGCCCGCGCGGATCTCGGTCTGCCCCGGGGACACGCTGGTCCTGAAGAAACAGATGGGGCGAGATCTGCTCGCCGACGGTACGCGCGCCGCTGGGTGGCCCGTCTGGAACGATCGCAGCCGGTCGAATGCGGCCGGCAACGGCTTCGAGATAATCGGTGCAACCAAGCTGCGTTTTGTCGGAAACGTCCAGGGCAAGGGCTGGGTCTATGCCCCGGTCGACGCGCGACCTTGCGCGACACCTGCTGCACCGGTGGCAGTTGCGGCCCCCGCAGCACCCGCTCGGCCCGCAGCACCCGCAAACCATACCGCGCGCGTCGACCCGCTGTTCGGCGCGAACCTGTCGGGCGCCGAGGCCAGCGGCGGCGACGCGATTCGACCGGCGCTCGATGACTGGAAAGGATATATCGAGCGGTACGGTTTCAAGCTGATCCGCTACCCGTTCAAGGATGACCGGATGACGCCGGCGCGCATCGCCGAGCTCAAGGTCAACGTCGCCTATGCGCGCAGCAAGGGCGTGCCGGTGATCCTGGACAACCATACCTACCGCTGGGATGCGCCGACCAAGGCGATCGCTTTCTGGACCGGCTTCGCACGCAATTTCCCCGATGACGGCTCTGTGATCCTTGACCTGGTCAATGAGCCCCGTGGCTTTGATGATCCGGTGCTGACGAACGACTGGATGCAATGGATCCGCGATTCCAAGATCATTATTGCTGGCCTTCGCGCCAACGGGATCAAGCATCCGATTGCTTTGGAATGGCCGCAGTGGTCGGCGACCTTCCGCTTCGACAAGAAAGAGGGAGCATGGAAGGCTTGCGAGAGCGCAGGTTGTGCGCTCGATCGTGATACCAACGGCCCCCTCGATCCGCTCAATCGCACCTACCTCAACGGCCATCGCTACTGGGATAAGGGATCCAGCGGCTCCAGCCAGTCGTGCGACATCACGTGGGGCGAGGGCAGCGGCCTCGACGACTTCGCCGCGCAGCTTCGTAGACGTGGCTTAAAGGGCATCATCACCGAGGCCGCATTCGGTGCGCACTTCGGCATTAAGGACAACTGTAAGACCATAGGCAAAAACGCCATTGCCGACATGAAGGCTAATGCTGACGTGCTTTACGGCATCACGTGGTGGGGCGGTGGTCGGGTTTGGCCGGAAAGCTATCTGTTCAAGATCGATGGCAAGAAGGCCACCCGCTACACGATGCCCCTTAATCCGTATCTGATGCAGCTGACGGGTCGCTGATCTAAAATAATTCAGCATGAAAGGAGGTGATGCCCATGACCGGGTACACCGAGTTTCGCCAGTCCGGCCCCTGCCTGATAGCATGGCAGGGGCCGACGCCCGTCGCGCAGATCGCGTGGGATGCCGCTGACAGCGGCTGGTACATCAACTTCTTATTCGTCGAGCAACCAAAGCTGCTCGCGCCGCTTCTGTCGAAATTCCGGAAGCTATGGCGCCGCAGCGGTCGCCCGACCCTCTCGTTTCACGCATCCCCCGATAATCAAGTCATCGGGAGGCTTATAGGAATCCTCGGAGCTGAGTGCTTCGGGGGCCTCTATACCATTGTCGACTTGGACCACCGAAGTAGGAAGAAGCACTATGAGCAAGACCGAGAACGCACGCTATAAGAAGCTCTCCGCCAAGGGTAAGACCGAGTACGGCCGCGACCGTGCGAAGGATGCTGACGTCAATGGCGGCACGTTCAACGCCACGCTCGCGAAGCTGCACGCGGGCTACTACGACGCGATGTGACTAATGCGCCCGGTTCGAAAGAGCCGGGCGTTTCACCGGAACAGCAGCGCCTCGTCCTCAGGCAGGTAGTGCTCTTCGGCCGGGTTCATTGATCGGATCGTCGTCGACCCTGCCGCGCCCGATGCAGCCGCCCGGGCCGCGCGAGCTCGGGTGCTTGTCAGGCCCTCCGGGCGCGCCGTCTCTATATGCATCCACGAAGCACCGCGCAGATGACCCTTTGGCTTTTTGAAATGGTAAAGTTCAAGCGACCGCAGTCTGAGGATATTTGCTACGGCGGCGGCTTGACCTGGCGACGCCGCCCAACATTCCGAATCCGATGAGCATGCTAACCCAAGTAGCCGTTTCGGGTGCCGATGAGGTGGGCTGAACTGAAAAGCTGGTCAATGAATAGTTATACACGCCGTCTGGGGCTTCGTAGTAGACATGACTGGTCATATATTTGTCATTATAAGAAGTCGGCAGATTTACCGAAGTTTTAGGATTGCCGCTTAATTGAGCACCTAACTCAAAATAGCCGCTTTCCTGCGATTGAGAGGCAACGTTCAAATATAGAAAATCACCAGATCTATAAGCCTGTATCAAGCTGTTTTCACCTAATGTAAAAGGATGAAGTAGCCCGTCCCATCCTATAATATTTAGTGATTTTAGTTGACCGGTATTGTAAATTTCAGTTTCAGTACCTTCCCACCACGATTCAACGCGAGTTGGAAGGCTATCCGAATCATACTCGAAGTTTCCCAATGTGGAGCCGTTGCCGAAGGCGACGACTATGTTCACAGCCATAGCGGGCTGGGCGAATAATAGGCTGATGAAGCCCGCCAACATTAAACGTATACGCATTTTTCTTCCCCCCCCGAATCTACAGTGGCTGTATTGGCGGGGAAGCAGCACTGCTTCCATGGAATACTGACAACACGATTGACCCAAATTGGCACCCACTGCGCATGATATGAAGGCGGCCTTAGCGCACGCTGAGTCATTGACAGCCGAGCCCATTGATCTCTCTGCCTGATCGACTGCCGTTTTTGGTATCGCGCTGGTATCGCTAATCGCCCTTACCCACGTTCACCCTCAGCGATACCGCTAATGGCCGCGTCGATACGCCAGCGGTGCGCCTAGCCTTGCGATGCCTCTGGTATCACTGCCTGAGCGCTGGCCGCTCGTCATGTTCTGGGAAGGTGCGCAGCAAGATAACGAGATAGACCGTAGCCAGAGCGTGACGGCCTCGTTTAACGGGATCGTGCGCCAGTTGCGCCGATCTGGCGCTTATTCCGAGATCAGCAATTCGCAGTAGGCCCGTAAGTGCCTTTGATAACATCGACTGCAGCGGCGATCCGGTACCAATCTTTTGCGACGACAGGATTGCCGATGGCAGCGACCATCTGATCGACGATATAATCTGGGGTATGTTCGCCGTGCTCGGCAAGGATCACGCAAGCCTGTATCCAGATCTCTCGATCTTGCATCGGCCTAGCGTGCACCATCAGCCAATTATGACCACGCTAAGTCGCTCCGTCGTGCCGTCCTGGAAGTGGATCACCACCCGGTCGGGAAGCACGTCAGCGCGCATCTTCAGTACGCGGCCACGCTCGCTGCGGACCTGGACGATCACGTCAGGTCCGAGGTCATGCTCGAATACGGCGACGTCCTTCGTCTTATCCGCGGCAATCGTATGAACGATCTTGCGCACGGTCACTTGTCGAGGTTACGTCGCTCTATCTCGGCGAGCAGTGCTTCAGCAGCCAAGCTGCCTGGTTCGCCATTAGTTTCTCTATAGGCCTTGATCAGGTCCTCATCCGTTGCCTCGGCGACCAGCACGCCAATCTGTTGCTGCATGTCGACGATTGCGACTGCCGACATTGGGTCTGCGCCCATCGATCCGACCGACATGTCGAGCATCGGGGTCGGCATGAGCGCGGCCGCATCCTGCGCAGCTATAAGCCGCTGCAATTCGGCTAGGAGGGATGAGGTGTTAAGGGGCTCGGACATATCTCAAGCCTAGGCGCGGCTAAGCGATTCGGGCAAATTATCTTCATGGACGAACTGACCACCTCCATTGTCGGTATCGACTTCCCGAACGAGGACAAGAGCAAGAGCAACCGGCATATGGAGTGTATGATCTGTGCGCCTGGGGACGCGGTCGAGCCGCGCCTCGAGCCGACCAACCCGTACGACGAGCACGCCGTTGCCATCTTCAGCGAGCGCGGCGTTCAGCTGAGCTATGTCAGCGCCGAACGCGCGCCGCTGATCGGCAAGCGAATGAAGGAAGGCGAAGCGATCGCGGTCTTCCAGGCTATGCACGGAAGCGGCGCCTACATCCGGATACGGTTCGGAGGCGGGGTGCCGACCCTGCCCG
This sequence comes from Sphingomonas sp. STIS6.2, assembly GCF_000732685.2. Lineage (NCBI taxonomy): Bacteria > Pseudomonadati > Pseudomonadota > Alphaproteobacteria > Sphingomonadales > Sphingomonadaceae > Sphingomonas > Sphingomonas sp. STIS6.2. Next base: position 2,991 of record NZ_JPDP02000050.1, on the reverse strand, counting down.
ACCCGGTCCCCGATAATCCGAAGCGCCCGCCTCCCCGGCCGGCCCCGCCGGCGCAGCAACTGATCTCTGATCCCCACGCGTTCTATCCTTACTAAGGGAGGGGCAGAGTTTGGAGCGTGATCAAATGTCTCAAGCAGAGGGCTTGCTTATTATGGCTTCGAGCCATCTGACCGCGGCTGAACTAATCGTAGAAACCGAGGGCGATAGGGCATTTAACGGCCGAATGTCAGCCGCCCTGTTTCTCTTACTGGGCTTCGCCATGGAGCTGTCGCTCAAGGCGGCGTATTTACATCTCGGAGGACGAAAGCACGTCGCCAAGAATGAGATCGGCCATAGCTTAAAAAAGGCGCTCGCCGCCGCGAAGTCACAAGGATACCTCGCGAGCGACGAATTGACTTGGATAGCGGAAGCGCTTGAGAGGCCTCACCGCACCAATTACTTTCGATACCTAGATGGCCCCACCAACGTCGATATCCCAGAACCGGCAGTCGTGATTAGCGCTTTGAAGCCTGTGATTAGCGACGTAGCACGATTCGTATATCCGCACGCGACTTGGAATATTTGATCGGCTTATCCTATTGAGGAAGGAGCCCAGTAGGAAGCCTGATCAGCCCAACATATCCCGCTGGACCTCGTAGTCGGAGATGTGGAATCGCCGGCTGATGAACTCGATAAGCTGGTGACCTGCTTCGGTCGGCGCCACCTTGTGACCCTTACAGTTCTCACAATTGAAGCTTGCCCTCATTTGACCGGGTTGGGCTGGCGACGAATTTCCCGTTCCTCCGCACGCTCTGCAGGGTTCCTCAAGCTCCGGTAGACGATCGTTCTGGATGCTCATGTCGTAAGTCCTAACTAGCGCCATTTAGCCGAGACGCTTAGCACTTCAGGTCGCAAGGCGATCAGCATGCCGGTTCTCCCACCAGCAATCAGCGACCAATGGCTGCAGATCGTTCCAGGCATCGATCCACGGCAGCACGATGCTTGGCGAACCTGACGTGCCTAATATCGAAAAGGGCGCCGTTCTCACGACGCCCTCTCCGGACCGGCTTTCAGGTCTAGCGCTTTGGCAACCCTGTTACGTGATTGCCGCGCTTCCCGGTCTTAATCTCGGACACGCGGCCTGGATTGGTACCGTAGTCAGCGGCGATGTCATGCTGGATGTCGCCTGCACGCAGGCGAGCCCAGATGTCAGCGATCGCTGCATCGGACAGAGGGAAGCGTGAGCGGCGCGGTGGCCGTTGGGGTAAGTTCACCAAGGTCATGTTCCTTATTTGGCAAACGACCGGTCTTGACGGAGTCTTCCCGCTGTGGAAGACGTTGCCGCCTTCGAGGGGGTAGTTCCCGCTCTCGCGTACCGGACTAGAAGCCCGCGAGAGTTGCCCCCGATCAGAAACCCCGGCGCTGGCAGGCGCTGGGGTTTCGTCATTTCGGAACCAATCGAATCGACAACTAGCGCAAAGGCGATGATTCGCCAAGAGCCTTTGCCTGCTCTTTATCGATTGACTGTAGTGTTCGCACTGTCACTACTTTGGACGTTGCAATCCAGTTGCGGGAATGTTGCATAATCAGAACTGTATTCAGTTTGCCAACCACCGCAACGTTCGTAACGTAACTGCGGTCAACGCAATAGCGCGCAGACGATACGAATTTACCGCACTCATCATCGGACTTCGATCAAGACACCGCATTTGTGGTGTCGATGATCATGCGGCGCGATCGCGAGCGAGATTGGCCGCGGGCAGGGGTGCAAGCTTGATCTTCGCTGCAGCAATCTCAGCACGAAGCCGGGCGTTCTCGTTGGCATCCCTGGCCATCTGGTCGCGAGCGTGCTGGATATCGTAGCTGCCCAACGGGATCATCGATCGCGATCCGGTGATGGTATAATAAGAGAATTGGCACGGCCGGCGGAAACCGCGAGCCACATCGGAACCATCAACCGAAGTCGAAATCGATCGACTGATCATAGCGTTCGAACATTGCATCCAAAGCACAGTCCAACGCGGATCGCAGGGCAATCTTTTGTCCGCGCGGGCCAATCGGTAAAAAGATTATAGCGCCGCTTCGTTCCCATTCGCGCAGTTGGCATTGCGCAACGCCCGTGTAGGCGAGCGCCAACTCCCGCGACATGGCGGCAGGCCAGTTTGGCATGATCATGGCCTGCGCCTTTTTCACGACCATTCCAATCTATGGGAGCTCCGTTTAAGCCAAGTTGGTCAGCACGCCAGTCATAGGTTTCCGCTTCGGGTGCACTTACGAGTTTAAACAGAAGCCCCTCGGTAGCGTCCCGCCCATGCGGCACGGCCGCAGTCAAGTATCTATAGAAGCCTTGCGTGCTTTCAGCGCCCGCCGCTCAACGGCTTGTTTTTTCTGTTCCTCCGCTGCGGCTGACATAAGCATTTCGCCTGCACCGATCGCGTTAAGCAGATCGAGTTCGTGGTCCGCGAGACGGATACCTTTTCCCCTAACGCCTGCGCTGGCCCATCGCCGAGAGAGCGCGACTATGCTTCGCAACAGATCTTCCGGCACGTCACCATCGACCGGCGAAGGGGGATTTGTCACGGCAGCGATCAATTGTCGGAAGGGAGCAAGTCGGCAAGCGCTGTGCTTACGTCCGGCCAGTTAGAGTCGTATCTGCTGCAGTCGCCCGTGGGGTGTAGGACGAAACCATTTGGACTGGATGCTTCATCCCAGGGGCCATTCATCGTGATGGGCACGGCGCATCCATATTGATCAACGCCCCAAAGAACGACAGGTGCGCGCTCAAGCACCTGCTTCTTGCTGGCATAGACAATGAAGGTGCCCGGCTGTGCCGGATGGGTTGCGATGATCAATCCCTCAGTCGGGTCGATGTCGCCAGCACCGGATATCTTATAGCTGGTCATATGGCTTCTGATCCTGTCGGACGAATATGAGCTGACCTGCTCCCCAGAATTCATGCCATTGGTAAGTTAGCTCGTCAGATGGAGACGAGTGATGCGGCGAGGCCGATTT
>NZ_JPDP02000049.1:0-2500 GCF_000732685.2 Sphingomonas sp. STIS6.2 | reverse complement strand
CAACTAGTAGAAGTCTCTGGAAAGTGACGCCATAGCGGGTGACAGCCCCGTATACGAAAGTGAGAATTCAGGACTCGAGTAGGGCGGAACACGTGAAATTCTGTCTGAACATGGGGGGACCACCCTCCAAGCCTAAATACTCGTACATGACCGATAGCGAACTAGTACCGTGAGGGAAAGGTGAAAAGCACCCCGATGAGGGGAGTGAAACAGTACCTGAAACGGATTGCCTACAAGCAGTTGGAGGGCTTTTATGGCCTGACAGCGTACCTCTTGCATAATGGGTCTGTGACTTAATGTATCAAGCAAGCTTAAGCCGATAGGTGTAGGCGCAGCGAAAGCGAGTCTGAATAGGGCGCCAGAGTTTGATGTATTAGACCCGAAACCCGGCGATCTAGGCATGACCAGGATGAAGGTGCAGTAACATGCACTGGAGGTCCGAACCGATTAACGTTGAAAAGTTACCGGATGAGTTGTGTTTAGGGGTGAAAGGCCAATCAAGCCGGGAAATAGCTGGTTCTCCGCGAAAACTATTGAGGTAGTGCCTCGCACGAACACCTTAGGGGGTAGAGCACTGGATGGGCTAGGGGGTCGCGAGATCTACCAAACCTAACCAAACTCCGAATACCTAAGAGTGATATGCGGGAGACAGACGGCGGGTGCTAAGGTCCGTCGTCAAAAGGGAAACAGCCCTGACCTACAGCTAAGGCCCCCAAATCGTATCTAAGTGGGAAAGCATGTGGGACTTCCAAAACAACCAGGAGGTTGGCTTAGAAGCAGCCATCCTTTAAAGAAAGCGTAACAGCTCACTGGTCTAAACAAGAGGTCCTGCGGCGAAGATGTAACGGGGCTCAAGATACGTGCCGAAGCTTAGGGTGTGCCACTTATGTGGTACGCGGTAGCGGAGCGTTCCGTAAGCCTGTGAAGCGATCTGGTAATGGGTCGTGGAGGTATCGGAAGTGCGAATGCAGACATGAGTAGCGATAAAGAGGGTGAGATGCCCTCTCGCCGAAAGACCAAGGGTTCCTGCGCAAGGCTAATCCGCGCAGGGTGAGCCGGCCCCTAAGACGAGCCCGAAGGGGGTAGTCGATGGGAACCACGTTAATATTCGTGGGCCTGGTGGTGTGTGACGGATCATGTGTGTTGTCATCCCTTATCGGATTGGGATGGCTTCGAAATGGTTCCAGGAAATAGCCCCACCGTATAGACCGTACCCGAAACCGACACAGGTGGTCAGGTAGAGTATACCAAGGCGCTTGAGAGAAGTGTCCTGAAGGAACTCGGCAAATTGCCTCCGTACCTTCGGAAGAAGGAGGCCCTCACTATGCGCAAGCACTTTGAGGGGGCACAGGCCAGGGGGTAGCGACTGTTTAGCAAAAACACAGGGCTCTGCTAAGTCGGCTTCAAGACGACGTATAGGGCCTGACGCCTGCCCGGTGCCTGAAGGTTAAGTGGAGGGGTGCAAGCTCTGAAATGAAGCCCAGGTAAACGGCGGCCGTAACTATAACGGTCCTAAGGTAGCGAAATTCCTTGTCGGGTAAGTTCCGACCTGCACGAATGGCGTAACGACTTCCCCACTGTCTCCAGGACATGCTCAGCGAAATTGAATTCTCCGTGAAGATGCGGAGTACCCGCGGTTAGACGGAAAGACCCCGTGCACCTTTACTGCAGCTTCAGAGTGGCATTAGGAAGAAACTGTGTAGCATAGGTGGGAGGCTTTGAAGCATCGGCGCCAGCTGATGTGGAGCCATAGGTGAAATACCACCCTGTTTGTTTCTGATGTCTAACCTCGTTCCGTAAGCCGGAACAGGGACCCTCTGTGGCGGGTAGTTTGACTGGGGCGGTCGCCTCCTAAAGAGTAACGGAGGCGCGCAATGGTGGGCTCAGGACGGTCGGAAACCGTCTGTTAGAGTGCAATGGCATAAGCCCGCCTGACTGCGAGACTGACAAGTCGAGCAGAGACGAAAGTCGGTCATAGTGATCCGGTGGTCCCTCGTGGAAGGGCCATCGCTCAACGGATAAAAGGTACGCCGGGGATAACAGGCTGATAACCCCCAAGAGCTCATATCGACGGGGTTGTTTGGCACCTCGATGTCGGCTCATCACATCCTGGGGCTGGAGCAGGTCCCAAGGGTTTGGCTGTTCGCCAATTAAAGTGGTACGTGAGCTGGGTTCAGAACGTCGCGAGACAGTTTGGTCCCTATCTGCCGTGGGCGTCGAAATTTGAGAGGAGTTGACCCTAGTACGAGAGGACCGGGTTGAACATACCTCTGGTGTACCAGTCGTTCTGCCAAGAGCGCAGCTGGGTAGCTATGTATGGACGGGATAACCGCTGAAAGCATCTAAGCGGGAAGCCTCCCTCGAGATAAGATTTCATAGAGCCGTCGGAGACCACGACGTTGATAGATCGGATGTAGAAGTGCGGTAACGCATGGAGCTAACCGATACTAATTGCTCTATTCGCGCTTGAGAGTCTCACACCATCAATGACAACACTGGG
>NZ_JPDP02000048.1:0-1839 GCF_000732685.2 Sphingomonas sp. STIS6.2 | reverse complement strand
CGGAGACATCGTCATGAAGAAGCGTACAGCACTCGCCCTTGCTACCGGTATGTCACTGGTTTGTGCCGGCCAAGCGCCCGCCAGCACGAAACCCTGCCGAGACAAGTCCGGTAAGATCATTCAGTGCCCCAAAGTCCGTAAGGCATCGCCCCGGTGCAAGGATGAACGCGGCAAATTCGCGCCCTGCGCTCCGAAGAATGTTGCGAGCGCACCCACCCATTAATACTCGGTCCGTCGCGTTCCAAACCTCATTCGACCCTGATTGCGATGCGCACGGAACGCAGTGCTTCGGCAGGCACTTAGCTGTATCGATCAGGCTATGTCGGCAGGCCATTCTGCCAACCTGATAGTGCTATCTGTTTAAGCGCTTGAAGGGACGGGCAATGATTTCCGATGCTGACGAGGTCCGCGTTCCTCTGGTCGAGGAACGGGTTCAGGTGGAAAAGGTTGAGGTCGAGACCGATCGCGTCCGGGTCCGCACCGTCGTCGACGAGCATTTCGAAACTATCGAGCAGGTCCTGCAAACCGGCCAACTTGATGTGCGCAATATCCCGCTCGATCAGGAAGTAGCGGAGGCGCCCGCGCCCCGGCAGGATGGCGACACCCTGATCGTATCGATCGTGGAGGAGCGTCTCGTGAAGCGGCTGTTCCTCATCGAAGAAGTCCACATCACGCAGTCGTCGCATGCCGAGGCCGTCCGTGTCCCGGTGTCGTTGCGCCGCATGCGCGCAGTCGTCGAGCAAGACGCTGCGGACCCATCACCAACAGGGAAAGAGTAATGGCAGGTCCCAAGGACACCCGCGGCGCTCCGCCGCGCGAAATGCATATCGGCAAAAAGAAGGGCACCAACTGGCTGGCCTGGATTGCGCTGCTCGCCGGCATCCTTGCCTTGCTCTTCGCTCTCAGCCGCTGCGGTCGCGATGATGTATCTGCGGTCACGACGGTGGCCTCAACCAACACGACCGATGTTGTTGCTACGACACCGAACGCCGGATCGGCAACGGCTCTGGCCGGCATATCCGGTCTGGGCGGCTACCTTGCCGGTACCGAGGCGGCACCGCGAACCTTCCAGTTCGAGAAGCTGACCTTCGACACTGCCAAGAGCACGCTGCGCCCTGACGATGCCAAGGAAGTCGGCACGATCGCGGCAGTCCTTAAGCAGTACGGCAACACCCATGTGCGCATTGCCGGCTACGCCGATGCCCGCGGGTCAGATGCTGCCAATGCGGCACTCGGCAAGGCGCGGGCTGACGCCGTCAAGGCGGGCCTGGTTGCCCAAGGCATTGCCGGTGATCGCATCGAGACCGTCTCAGGCGGCGAAAGCGATCCTGTCGGCACGAACGCTACCGCTTCAGGCCAAGCCGAAAACCGTCGCACCGAGCTCGTCGTAACGTCGCGCTGATCTTTACCGAACCTACCAGGAGAGACTATCATGACCCGTACCATCACCGCTCTGTTCGATCACCGTGCCGATGCCGAAGCTGCCGAGCAGCGCCTGCAGGCTGCCAATATCGATGCCGACCATATTCGCATTCAAGACAAGTCCAGCACCGGCTACAACGAGACGGGCCATTCCACGCATGACGAGCCGGGCCTGTGGGGCTCGATCAAGAACGCGTTTCTCCCCGACGAGGATCGTCACACGTACGAGGAAGGCGTTCGCCGCGGCGGTGTGCTTCTGACCGTCGACGTCGATGAAGACCATGTCGATGACGCTGTGCGTGTTCTCGAAGAGGCAGAGACGGTCGATATCGACGATCGCTCGCAGCAGTGGCGTTCGTCCGGCTGGACAGGCTCGCCGGCAGTCGGTGCGATGAGGGCTGGGTATGCCGATAAGGA
>NZ_JPDP02000047.1:0-2022 GCF_000732685.2 Sphingomonas sp. STIS6.2 | reverse complement strand
GCGATAAGCTTGCCCCTCACGCGAGCGCCACGCCAGGGGGCATGCCGATAGGTCAGTCGCGCGCCGGGTCTACTCTGTGGTCGAAAGACGACAACTAATTGGAGGGCAAGCGGTCACACTACGCCGGTCAAGAGTCATCCCCCTGTTCGGCCTAGTGCGCCCGCGACTTTTCCAAACGGGGCCACCAATGCATGATAGATTTCCACCGCCGCCAATGCCGCAACGCCAAGGCTGGCGGTCGCGAGGCATACGAACTGAAATCCTGATGCGAAGCGTCGACTTCGTTCTGCGCGGACAGCCGCTGATCTGTTTCTCTCGGTCCGCGTTGGCATGCGCCGATCAGTTAAGATCTGATCAGCTGCTGGTCGATTCTTTAAAACCGGCTCGTTAACCAGCAAGGCGGCGCTAACTAGGTCCTGTGTACGAATGCCAAATCGCCGCTCCTTCACCCAGATCACTCGGCCAATGATGACGAGGGTGCCGCGGCGAATATCAACGTACGAACCCACCCGAGGCGTCTTGTCGGCTGAAACCAGCAGTCCACGCGACGATACGTTATGGATGCATGCGTCGGTCCAAACCCCCTCGGAATTCATGCGACACTGAACCACAACTGCCGTTCGCGTAGCTCGAGGACGGTACGCTCCCATTATTTGGCTAGGGCGGGTGAAATCATAGGTCACGATCGCAAAACCGAATGAAAGAATGGTTAACCATTACGCTGCGGACACATGCGCATGTCCGCTATTAAGATCGTCGCATAATTGCTGCGAGGACCGCAACTGGCGCTAGCCGTCGACCAGCCTGTTGCAAAAGGGTTCCCTTTCGCAACAGATTTCGTCCTCAATGAAATCAGTAGGTTGGCCGTTGCAAAAGGCTGTAGCAAGATGAGCGAATGAAAATCGGCTATGCACGGGTCTCGTCCGGAGAACAGAACCTCGACCTTCAACGCGATGCGCTAACCGCTGCCGGCTGCAGCATGATCTACGAGGACGAGGGTGTTTCAGGTGTTGCACGTCGGCGTCCTGGGCTCGACTATGCGCTCGCCACGCTGAAACAGGGCGACACCCTCGTGGCATGGCGACTTGATCGCCTGGGGCGTTCCCTGCCGCACCTGATTGAGCTGGTAGCGGCTTTGCAGGATCGGGGTTGCGGGTTCGTATCGCTTAACGAGGCGATCGATACCGGTTCGGCCGGGGGTAAGATGGTGTTTCATATCATGGGAGCATTGGCTGAGTTCGAGCGCGCCTTGATCGTGGAGCGCACCCGCGCCGGCATGACTTCCGCCCGTACGCGGGGGCGTCACCTAGGTCGGCCTCGCGCCCTGACCGGTGCGCAACTTCGCAAAGCCAGGGACGAGATCGCCGCTGATCGCGAAACCACCGCCAGCATGGCGACCCTGCTCGGCATTAGCCGATCGACCCTGTGGCGGGCGCTAAAGGATCAGCTAAGCTGATGACCGCTATCGCCCAATCCTAGTCATTCGAGGAGGTTCAGGGATTGTCCGAAACTCGCCTTTCGTTCATTGCAGCAGATGTTCCGAGGCGGCGAACGCCGGGGGGGTGGAATGGATTTTACATACCACAAAAAGCTTGTCCCGATCGTTGGAGTAATTCTGGCGCTCGCGTGTGTTGAGACCATTGTACTTCATATCATCGCGATGGCATTTTGGGGTTGGAAGGTTGCCATCGTGATCGGTCTTCTCGATCTGTCATTGGTGATCATGCTGTATCGAATGATCCGCTCGTTCCGACTAAATCCTATCACCATACGGGACAACATTGTCACTATGAGGACAGGTGGCAAAATGGGCGTCCCCATTGCCATAGATCAAATCAAAGACTTTAGGACGATATGGAGCGGTGACGATCTTAGGGCTCGCCATGTCTTGAACATGGCCTTAGCGGCGTGGCCTACCGTTATGTTCGACTTGAGAACCCCTGACCTGCTCCCCGTTTTCAGGCCGCTGATAACTTAGCTTCGGTTTCCATATGCCCCTGGCGGGGGCGGTTCGTAAACTCG